>JAJZPX010000105.1 GCA_021811025.1 Actinomycetes bacterium | reverse complement strand
GGATGCTCGAGGACATCGCGATCGTCACCGGCGGCCAGGTCGTCTCCGAGGAGATGGGCCTGAAGCTCGACGGCGCGCGGCTCGACATGCTCGGCCGGGCCAAGACCGTCAAGGTCACCAAGGAGAACACGACGATCATCGACGGCGCGGGCAGCGAAGACGACATCAAGGGCCGCATCAACCAGATCAAGACGGAGATCGAGAACACCGACAGCGACTTCGACCGGGAGAAGCTGCAGGAGCGCCTCGCGAAGCTGTCGGGCGGCGTCGCCGTCATCAAGGTCGGCGCGGCTACCGAGGTCGAGCTCAAGGAGAAGAAGCACCGCATCGAGGACGCGCTGCAGGCCACGCGTGCGGCCGTCGAGGAAGGCATCGTGGCGGGCGGCGGCGTCGCGCTCGTCGACGCCACCGGCTCGCTCGAGGCGCTGAAGCTCGACGGCGACGAATCGCTCGGTGTCACGATCATCCGCAAGGCGCTCGACGAGCCGATGCGGCAGATCGCGAACAACGCCGGCTTCGAGGGCTCGGTCGTGGTCGAGAAGGTCCGCAGCCTGCCGAAGGGCGAGGGCCTGAACGCGGCGACGGGCGAGTACGGCGACCTGCTGAAGATGGGCGTCATCGACCCCGTCAAGGTCACGCGCTCCGCGCTCCAGAACGCGGCGTCGATCGCCTCGCTCATCCTCACGACCGAGACGACCGTGTCGGACATCCCTGAGAAGGAGAACGCTGCCGCTGCTGCCGCCATGGGCGGCGGCATGGGCATGATGTAGCTGCCTGGCTGCATCCGCGGTAGCGAGGGCCGTCCCTTCGGGGGCGGCTCTCGCTACCTGCGGTAGAGTGGGGCGGTATGCCGCGCTCCGATTGGGGTCGTGATGCGCATCCTGATGGTCACGAACACGTACGCGCCCGCGCGCAACGGCGTCGCGGCCGTCGTGCGGATGCTGCGGCGAGAGCTCGAGGCGCGCGGACACGAGGTGGACGTGCTCACGGGGCGCCTCGGCGGGCGGCCGCGCGACGAGCGCGTGCACGAGACGCCGGTCGTGCGCGGTTTCGCGCCTGACTTCCCGCTGCCCGTCTCGCTGCTGGGGGTGCCGCGTTCTCTGCGCGGCAAGACGTTCGATGTGGTGCACGTCCACCATCCCGTGCTGCTCGGCCGGCTCGGGAAGCGGATCGCCGACCGGTGCGGCGCCCGCACGGTCTTCACCGCGCATTCGGTGTACACGGACTACCTCGACGCGTACGGTGCGGGTCTCCTGCGGCCGATGAAGCCAGGAGTCGCGCGGAGTGCGGCTGCGTTCCTCTCGGGGTTCGACCTGGTGCTCGCGCCCTCGTCGCACGTGCGGCGAACGATGCGCGAGTGGGGAGTGGACGCACGAATCGAGATGCTGGAAGCCGCGGCCGACGTCGCCCCGCTGCCGCGCGGGGAAGCAAGGCGGCTGCTCGGCGTCGGGCCGCGGGAGCTCGTCGCGCTGGACGTCGGCCGGCTCGCCCCCGAGAAGCGCCACGACGTCGTGTTGCGCGAGTTCTCGGCCGCCCGCTTGCTCGTGCCCGACGCCCGGCTCGTGATCGTCGGCGACGGCCACGAGCGGGTGCGGCTGGAACGCATGGCGCGCGAGCTTGGCGTCGCCGCTCGCGTACGCATCCTCGGCGGGCTGGACCGCGAGCGGCTGACGGCGTGGTACTCGGCCGCCGACGTGCTCGTCGCGGGCTCGCTGTCCGAGACGGGGCCGTTGACGGTGGTCGAAGCGATGGCGTGCGGCGTCCCGGCCGTGGCGTACGACGCGCCCGGCTTCGAGGACCGCGTCGCCACCGGCGACAACGGCGTCCTCGTCGAGCCGCGCGACGGCGAGCTGGCCGCCGCGCTCGCGGCCGCCCTCGGCGACGCCGAGGTGCGCGAGAAGCTCTCGGCGGGCGCGCGCCGTCGCGCGGGCGAGTACGTGCCGGAGCGAGTGGTGGCGACGCTGCTGGGATACTATGATGAGCTGCTGTCGTCGGCCGGGGAGTCGAGATGCCGCTCTCTATAGGTATCGTGGGTCTGCCGAACGTCGGGAAGTCCACGCTGTTCACCGCGCTAACCGAGAAGTGCGTCGGGGCGTCCAACTTCCCGTTCTGCACGATCGAGCCCAACGTCGGCATCGTGCCCGTGCCCGACGGACGGCTCGACCGCCTCGCCGAGCTCGTGCACCCCGAGAAGGTCGTGCCGGCGACGGTGGAGTTCGTCGACATCGCCGGGCTCGTGGCCGGCGCGAGCCGGGGCGAGGGCCTCGGCAACCAGTTCCTCGCGAACATCCGCGAGACCGACGCGATCGCAGAGGTCGTGCGGTACTTCTCGGACGAGAACGTGGTGCACGTCGACGGCAGGGTCGACCCCGGGAGCGACGTCGAGACCATCCGCACCGAGCTCGTGCTCGCCGACATCGGCACCGTGGACAGGGCTCTGCCCCGGCTCGAGAAGGACGCGAAGCGCGACAGGGCGCTCGAGGCGAAGCTCGCGCTCGTCCGGCGCGTGCGCGAGTGGATGGAGGAGGGGCATCGCGCTCTTCGGATGGACATGACGGCGGAGGAGCGCGAGTCGCTGCGCGACCTGCACCTGCTGACGATGAAGCCGCTGCTGTACGTCGCGAACGTCGGCGAGACCGGTGTCGGCCGGCAGCCCGAGCCGATCGACGGACAGGTGCCGACCGCGATCTGCGCCAAGATCGAGTCCGAGATCGCGGAGCTCGCGCCGGCGGAGCGGGCGGAGTTCCTCGAGGCCTCGGGGATGACCGAGCCGGGGCTCGATGTGCTCGTCCGCCGCGCGTACGACCTCCTCGGCCTGCACAGCTTCTTCACGGCCGGGCCGAAGGAGGTGCGCGCGTGGACCGTGCGCAAGGGCGCGAAGGCGCCCGAGGCGGCGGGCGCCATCCACAGCGACTTCGAGCGCGGCTTCATCAAAGCCGAGGTCATCTCGTACGCCGATTACGACACGCTCGGGAGCGAGGCCGCCGCGAAGGCGGCCGGCAAGCTGCGGATCGAAGGCAAGGACTACGTCGTCGCCGACGGCGACGTGATGCACTTCCGCTTCAACGTGTAGGGGGCGCGAACGCGACGCTCAGTCCAGCGACTTCTGCAGCTCCCAGTCCATCAGCTTAGCGAGGCTCGCAGGGCCGCCGAAGAGGGTGAGCCCCGTCACGCGGCCCTGGTTGAGCTCGAGGTACTCGCGGGTGCGGTCGGGCAGGACGCGCGGCTGCACGAGCAGCAGGGGCCGTCCTGCCTTCGCCCCGTACGTCCCCGCGACGAGCCCGTCGGGGAAGTCGAGGCCGTTGGCGACGAGGAGGCCGAGGGATCCGCGGCTGCCCCACGCCCGCACCATCTCGACGTTGGTCGCCCAGCGGTCGGAGCCGGAGATGCGGGTCACCGACGGGAGCCCCGCGAGCGCGCCGGCGGGGACCGACGCGGTGCTTCCCGCTACGAGCACGCTGCGGATCGACGGCCGATGGGCGTCGACGAACGCCTGTGAGGCGGCGGGCAGCGCATCCCCGGAGGTGAGCAGGATCGGGCAGCCGAGCCGGCCCGCGTACGGCGACAACGAGAGCGCGTCGGAGAAGCTCAGGCCCGACGCGATGGCGATTCTTCCGTCCGAGGGAACGCCGACCTGCTCGGCGATGAGTGCGGCCGTCTCGTAGCGGTCGGCGCCGCCGACGCGCGTCGCCTCGACGGAGGCGGTAGTCACCGTCGCGGCCGCCGTCGCCTCCGCCGTCACGCTCGCGGAAACGGAGCTCTCGGAGCCCAGCACGACGACCTTCGACGGGCGCAGGCGCGCGAGCTCCACGGCCGCGAAGGAGGGCAGCGAGTCGCTCCGGGTGAGCAGGAGCGGGGCGTCGAGCTTGCGCGAGAGCGGCGCCGCGGCGACCGCGTCGGGCCAGTTCTCCCCGGAGGCGAGCAGCACCGTGGCCGCTCCGTTCGGCCACGCCGCCCTGGACGCCTTGACGGCGGTCTCGTACCGGTCGGCGCCCTGCAGGCGGGGGTAGACGCTCTGGAACGGATCCTCGGCGAAGAAGCGGTCGACGCCGTCGGCTATCGCACGCGCCAGCCGCCAGCGATAGAGCGGGCTGGCGAGGTGCGACGCTTCGAGAGGATTGCTGAGGAAGCCCGCCTCGATGAGGATCGCCGGCATGTTGGCCCAGCGGATCACGTAGAAGTTGCTGGTCTTGTCGCCCCGGTCCGGCGCGCCCGTCGCGGAGACCATCTCCTCCTGCACCAGCGCGCCGAGTCGCTGCCCCAGCGGGTCGAAGGTGGGCGCGTAGGTCTCGATCCCGGTCACCCGCTTGTCGGTCACCCCGTTGCAGTGGATCGACACGAGCAGGTCGGCGCCCGCGCGGTTCGCGAGGTTCGCCCGGGCCTGCAGGTCGTCCACGGGCGTGCCCGCGCTCACGACCCCGTCCGCGTACAGGTGGGGACCGTCGTCGAGCCAGTGCCACGTGGGGATGTCGCGGACGCACACGGCGTAGTCGCCCGTCCGGTCGATCCCGACGCGGTAGCCTCTTGCCTGCAATCGCTGCTTCAGCTCGAGCGCTATCAGCAGGTTGATGCTCTTCTCGGTGAGGCCGTTCTCGTTCGCGTTGCTGTACGGCCCGCCGTGGCCGGCGTCGATGAACACGTACGGCGCCTCGGCGAGCGCGGGCCGTGGCGATGCGAGAAGTGCCGCGCACGCGAGGAGCGCGACCGCGGCGAGCGTGGCGGGCACGCGCCGGAGACTCTGCTGCGACATGGGCTGCACCTCCGGTGACGCGGATGCGAACCGGTGCCCCCGCCGGTCGCTCCGCCTACTCCCAACGCATTCAACAATAACCGTATTCGTCCTGGAATGGCGGAAAGTCCCTGCCGAACGGGCCGCCGCTATCGCGAGATGAGCTGCGAGCGCAGCGAGTCAGCTGGATCTCGCGCGGTTCGTGGCGCCCTTCGGGTCGCCACGAACCGCGTTCGACGACGGGCCGGTCGTGTGCTAGCATGGCCGGAACCCGGACACCGGCGGGGGCGCCGCCGACAGCCGCAGTCATCATCAGACCAGGTAAGGCGAGGCCGTGGCCGCTACCTGGTCTTCGCGTATCAGCGGGCGGCAGCCCGTGGACGTTCACATCTTGGAGCACGCCGAGGAGGAAGCATGGAGATCGAGATCGGGCGCGGGAAGACGGCACGAAGGGCGTACGGCTTCGACGACGTAGCCATCGTGCCCTCACGCCGGACGCGGGATCCCAGGGACGTCGACATCCACTGGGAGTTCAGCTTCCGCGGCAAGACCTTCGACTTCCCTCTCCCGGTTCTCGCGTCCGCCATGGACGGCGTCGTCGACCCCGCCTTCGCCATCGAGATGGGCAAGCTCGGCGGCCTGGCGGTGCTCAACCTCGAAGGGATCCAGACGCGGTACGAGAACGCCGGCGAGCAGCTCGACCGAATCGCGTCGTTCTCGAAGGAGTCCGCGACGCGCGAGATGCAGGAGATCTACAAGGAGCCCGTGAAGGCGGCGCTCATCACGCAGCGCGTGAAGGAGATCAAGGACGGCGGGGTGCTCGCGGCGTGCTCGCTCACGCCGCAGAACGTGGAGAAGTACGTAGACGCGGCGCTCGCCGGCGGCCTCGACATGCTCGTCATCCAGGGGACCGTGGTCTCGGCCGAGCACGTCTCGACCCACGAGAAGCCCCTCGACCTCAACACCTTCATCCGCGACCTCGACGTCCCCGTCGTCGTCGGCGGGTGCTGCAGCTACTCCGGCGCGTTGCACCTCATGCGCACCGGCGCTGTCGGCGTGCTGGTGGGCGTCGGCCCCGGCCACGCGTGCACGTCGCGTCGCGTGCTCGGCATCGGCGTGCCGCAGTGCACCGCCATCGCCGACGCGGCCGCCGCCCGCATGCGGCACCTCGACGAGACCGGCGTCTACTGCCACGTCATCGCCGACGGAGGCATGAGGACCGGGGGCGATATCGCGAAGGCGATCGTCTGCGGCGCCGACACGGTCATGATCGGCTCTCCGCTCGCGGCGGCAGGCGAGGCGCCCGGCCGCGGCTATCACTGGGGGATGGCCACGTTCCACCCGGACCTCCCGCGCGGCACGCGCGTGTACGCGGGAACGAAGGGCTCGCTCGAGGAGATCCTCACCGGTCCCGCGCGCGAGAACGACGGCACGCTCAACCTCTTCGGCGCCCTGCGCACGTCCATGTCGACGTGCGGCTACGAGAACCTGAAGACCTTCCAGAAGGCCGAGGTCATGGTCGCGCCGTCGCTCCAGACTGAGGGCAAGGCGCTCCAGAAGGAGCAGGGCGTCGGGATGGGCCGCTAGTGCCGCTGCGCGGAGCGCATGAGGAGACCGCGACCGTCCTCGTCGTCGACTTCGGCGCGCAGTACGCGCAGCTGATCGCGAGGCGCGTGCGGGAGTGCCGAGTCTACTCGGAGATCGTCCCGCACGACATCTCGCTCGAGGAGCTGCAGGCGAGGAAGCCCGCCGCTCTCATCCTGTCCGGGGGCCCGGCCTCCGTGTACGCTGACGGGGCGCCGCGAATGGATCGCCGCATCTTCGAGATCGGGATCCCGATTCTCGGCCTGTGCTACGGCATGCAGCTCATGGCGCTCGAGCTCGGCGGTGACGTGCCGCACACCGATGTCGGAGAGTACGGGCACGCGCGGCTGACGGTCCACGACGGCGCATGCCCCCTGTTCGCAGGGCTCCCCTCCGAGCAGCAGGTGTGGATGAGCCACCGCGACAGCGTCGGGCGGGTGCCCGAGGGCTTCGCCGTGCTCGCGTCCACCCCTACCACCGCGATAGCCGCGATGGCGAACGCGGAGGCGAGGCTCTACGCGACGCAGTTCCACCCCGAGGTGGCGCACACGCCGCACGGGCTGGAGATGCTGAAGGCCTTCCTGTACGAGGTTGCGGGCATCGCGCCGACCT
>JAJZPX010000104.1 GCA_021811025.1 Actinomycetes bacterium | reverse complement strand
GCCTTCCCCCGCCTCGCCGATGGCGGCCTGCTCGGCCGAGATCGCGAACGCCTGGAGCGCCAGGCGGATCGTCTCGTAGAAGCCCCACACGCCGCGGATGACCGGCCACGCGAGCCACTTGTGCTCGCGCGCCGCCGAGTGCGGGAGATCGTGCTCCTCGACGTGGATGCCGCCGTCGGGCTTGCGCACCGCGACCGCCCAGTTGAACTTCCCGCGCATCATGACGCCCTCGAGGACCGCCTGACCGCCGATGTGAGTGCGCTTGACTTGCGCCACTATGGTCCTTCCTTCGCGCCGAACAGCCGCCGGTATCCGGCGGAGACCTCGGCCGGGATGTCGGCGTGAAGCGCGAGCCAGAGCAGGTACGCGAGCACGGGCACGAGCGCGAACGACGCGCGCGGCTGGTCGGTCCAGTACGGGGCTCCGGGCAGGCGCAGGACGTCGAATGCGGCCAGGCCGACCAGGACCGCGGCGGCGAACGCAGTGTTCACCGAGTGCCGCTCGCGCTCGCGGTACGCCGTCGCGCGCTCGGGCGAGAGCCGGTCGCGGCTCGCGGCCCAGTGCCAGACGAGCGGCCGAAGCGCGAGGAGGAACAACACCCAGAGCACCGCCGCCGCGACGTCGTCGAACCGGCCGGAGAGGAACAGCAGCCACAAGACCGCGGCGACCGGCGGAGCGAAGATGAACGTGGCGACCACGCCCTGATCGAGCCCGCGCCTCATCGCTTCGGCGCCTTCGGATAGGGCTCGCCGCACGTCATCGAGCCTTCCGGGCAGGGACCGCGCCTGCACGCGGCGCCGGCGTCCATGAAGATGTATGGGGCGGTGGGCTCGGCCAGCGCGAGCATCGTCAGTGCGAGCTCGCGGATCTCCCACTGCGCGCGCTTGCAGCACCGAAGCGTGAGGAAGTGCAGCAGCTCGCGGCAGTTCATCGTAACGACTATCTTGCTCTCGGCCGCGTTCGGCAGGACGTAGCGGGCGTCCTCCGCCGGTATCCCGGCGGCGAGCAGCGAGCGGTACGACTCCCAGGCCGCGCGCATGGCCGCGTCGAACGCGTCGGACGCGCATTCGTCGGCCAGCACCGTCGGAGGCACCACGAACGCCTCCCGCTCCGCCTTCACGTAGCGCTGCGACTGCTGGTTGTAGCTGGCGAGTCGGTGCCGCACGAGCTGGTGCGTGAGCGCGCGCGAGACGCCGTCGATCGCGAACGTGTAGCTGGCGTGCTCGAGCGCGGAGAGGTGTCCGGAGCGCAGGATCGTGCGCAGCACCTTGCGCACGGCGTCGTCGGACATCGCGTCGAGCAGCTCGGCCGCGCCGACAGGCGCGTAGCACAGCCGCGCGGCGGCCGCTATTGCCCGCTCGGGGTCGGGCGTGTGGTTCAGAAGACGGACGTCCAAGAGACGCGAGATCCTTCCGTGAACGCGAAGGGAGGCGAGAGATTCCCTCGCCTCCCCATTCTAGCAGCCGTCCAGGCCTTACTCCTCGCCGCCCTCGCCCTCGTCCGAGGTCTCGGGCACCGCATCGCCGGCGGCGTCGGCCTCGCCGGCCTTCGTGGCCTGCTCGACCTCGTGGCGCGCGGCCTTGTCGGCCTTGCGCGACTCCTTGTGGGCGCGCGCCGCGCGCGCGGCCTCGGCGGCCTCCTCGGCCGCCTTCTGGCGCGCCTCGCGCTCCGCGGCCTGCTTCGCGGCCACTCGCTCGGCAGCGTTGCCGAACTTGTCGGCGAAGCGCTGGACGCGCCCGCCCGTGTCCACGAACTTCTGCTGGCCGGTGTAGAACGGGTGGCACTTGTTGCAGAGCTCGACGTGGAGCTCATTCTTCGTCGACCGCGTCGTGAAGGTGTTCCCGCAGGAGCAGGTCACCTTGGCCTCGACGTAGTCGGGATGGATTCCGTTTCGCATGATTCCTCCTCGTTGCAGCCGGTTTCCGACCGGCCGCGTCACAGCCGCCAGATGGTAGCACACGACGTGCCGGAGCGGCTACCTAGTACCCGTTGCTGCCGCCGTTCTTGACGCTGCCGCTCTTCGCGACGGCGGCGAGGAACTCGCGGTTGGACTTCGTCTTCTTGAGCCGGTCGATCAGCAGCTCGAGCGCCGGCGCGGGCTCCAGGCTGTGCAGCACGCGGCGCAGCGCCCAAATGTACGGCGCCTCGACCGGGTCGAGCAGCAGCTCCTCCTTGCGCGTACCGGACGCGATCACGTCGAGCGCCGGGAAGATGCGCTTGTCCGCGAGCTTGCGGTCCAGGCGGATCTCCATGTTGCCGGTGCCCTTGAACTCCTCGAAGATGACCTCGTCCATCTTCGAGCCGGTCTCGATGAGCGCCGTGGCGAGGATCGTCAGGCTGCCGCCGTGCTCGATGTTGCGCGCCGCGCCGAAGAACCGCTTCGGGGGGTAGAGCGCGGTCGAGTCGACGCCGCCGGACAGGATGCGGCCGGAAGCCGGCGTCGTGAGGTTGTACGCGCGGGCGAGACGAGTGATCGAGTCGAGCAGGATCACCACGTCGTAGCCGCTCTCCACCAGGCGCTTCGCGCGCTCCATCACCAGCTCCGCCACGGCGATGTGGTTCTCCGACGGCATGTCGAACGTCGAGGAGATGACCTCACCGTGGATGGAGCGCTCCATGTCCGTGACCTCCTCGGGCCGCTCGTCCACGAGCAGGCACATGAGGTAGGACTCGGCGTTGTTCTGGGCGATCGACGCGGCGATGTCCTTCAGGATCGTGGTCTTGCCCGCCTTCGGCGGCGAGACGATGAGCCCGCGCTGGCCCTTCCCGATAGGCGCCGTCAGGTCGATGATGCGCGACGTGACGGCCGAGGGGTCCCGCTCGAGGCGGAAGCGATCGTCGGGGTAGACGGGCGTGAGGTCGCGGAAGTCGGGGCGGCCGCGCGCCTCCTCCGGCGGCTTGCCGTTGATGGACTCCACCTTCAGCAGGGCCGCGTACTTCTCGGTGTCCTTCGGTGGGCGGACCTGCCCCTTGATCATGTCGCCGCGGCGCAGCTCGAAGCGGCGGATCTGCGACATCGACGCGTAGACGTCCCTGTCGCCCGGCAGGTACCCGCTCGTGCGGATGAAGCCGTAGCCCTCGGGCAGGATGTCGAGGATGCCCATCACGCCCACGAATCCCTCGGCCTTGACCTTGGCCTCGAAGACGGCGTCGACGAGCTCCTCCTTCTTCTTCATGTTCTTGACGTCGAGCGACAGCTCGGCCGCCATCTCCTTGAGCTCCGCTACGGTCTTGCCGGCGAGCTCCTCACGGGTGACCGACGGCCCCTGCTCTTGCTGGAAACCGCCGCCGCCGCCTGCGCCGCCGCGGCGGCCTCTCTTGCGTGGACGTGCGCTCATGAGTTCTTGACTTTCTCCCAATCGGCCAGGAACGCGTCCAGGCCTCGGTCAGTGAGCGGATGCTTCACGAGGTTCTTCAGGACCGCGAACGGCACGGTGGCGATGTCCGCACCGAGCAACGCGGCCTGCGTGACGTGGTTCGCGGAGCGGATCGATGCCGCGATCACCTCGACGGGGTGCCCGAAGTCGTAGTTCGCAAGCGCTGCGACGGTCCTGCCGAGGTGCTCGATGCCGTCCTCCGAGATGTCGTCGAAACGTCCGACGAACGGGCTGACGTAGCGCGTGCCCGCTCGCGCGGCGAGAAGCGCCTGCGGGACGGTGAAGCACAGCGTGGTGTTGATCGAGACGCCCTTCGCCGACAGCGCCTTGATCGCCGCGAGCCCCTCGGGCGTGACCGGGACCTTGACGGCCACGTTCGGCGCGAGCGCCGCGAGCTCCTCGCCCTCGCGGATCATCCCGTCGCGCTCCAGCGAGACCACCTCGGCCGAAACCGGCCCGCCGACGATCGAGCAGATCGACTTGACGTGCTCGTGGAAGTTCGCCAGCTTCCCGCCGATGCGGGAGTACAGCGTCGGGTTCGTGGTGACGCCCGACAGCACCCCCCAGCTCTCGGCTTCCTCGATCTCGGCGATGTCCGCCGTGTCCAGGAAGAACTTCATGCCCTCACTTCCTCCTCGTCCGTGTCCGTCCGATCAGGGCGACGACGGTGACGCCTCGTCCCCGATGACGGCGTTCACCACTCGCTCGAGCGTGTCCGCCACGGTCCTGTCCAGCTGGTGGCTGTGCACGACCGGGATGCCGTGCTCCTTCGCGAGGTCCTCGATGTAACCGCCGAGAAGCCGGATGTTCGCGAAGTTGGCCCGGTACTTCTCGAACGCCCGGGTCCCGTCGGTCTGCACCTCGCGGATGTAAAAGTGGCTCCTGTGAGTGTCCTCGTCGTCCACCGCGATCACCAGCTGCACGACGCGCGCGTCGCACAGCACGCAGGCGTCTAGGTACCCGGGGACGATGTGGACACCCTCGATAACCATGCTGACACCTTCGGTGGCAGCACGATCCACCAGAGACTTGATCCCCGTCACGACTGCGGCCGTCTGCTCGCGGAATCCGACGATGACGGGGTTGGCGCCGTGGGGCACCGGGACTCGCAGGCCTCTCCACGCGTTGAAGGAGCTCTCGTAGATGGCCGGCATCAGTTCCTTGGAGAAGATACCACGCATTACCTCACGAATGGAATCCGTCGAGACAATGCGCGTGATGCCGAGCCGGTGCGCGATCTCCGTCGCGATGGTCGACTTCCCCACGCCGGTGGTCCCGCCGACCATGATGACGAGGGGCTTGTCGAGCCGGAGCAGCTCCTGCAGCTTGCGGTACCGCGACGCGACCTCGCGTCCCGCGCTCTCCTCCAGCACATTCGAGGCCAACGCCCGAAGCTTCCCGATGCTGACGGGCATGTCGCCGGTCTCGCGAAGCCGGTCCTCGACCTGCTTCGCGGCGGCGTAGGCCCTGGCCGGCGCGAGCCCGGCGGACATGAAGGACTGCGCGAGCAGCCCCTTGCTGAAAGGCAGGCCGTGGATGTCGTCGGAGATCAGGATCGGGGGGTTCGCGGCCATCGGCTAGACCTCGTTCCTCGCTCGCCCGCGCTCCAGCGCGGCCTCGGCAAGCTCGCCGATCAGCGCGTCGAGGTCCCCCTCGACGGCCTCCGGCACGTTGTCGCACAGCACCGTCGGCACCCCCGCCTCCTCGGCCGCCGCCGCCGCCACGTCGATCGCGGCAGCCTTGAGCTCGGTGACGATGACGTCGAACATGCCGGCCGCGGCCCTGAGGTCGCGGCGCAGCGCGGCACGGTCCGAGAGATGCGGGCTCGCCGCGACCACGGAACAGTCGCACGAGGATTCGAGATGCTCGACGAGCCTCGGCAGGATGATACCCGCCGCGGTCGTCGCGAAGAACACGGAAAGCCCCGAGATGTCGCCGAGCGGACGCGGGCGGAAGGTGACCGGCACGACGGGCAGCTCGGGACGCAGCCCGGCGACGGCGGCGCGCACCTCCTCGACGTCCTCGGGCGAGGCGAACGGCTCCTCCGCCCCGGCGATCACGACGGCGTCGGCCAGCCCGAGGCGATACGGGCCGAAGTAGTCGAGCACGTACGGCGCGCCCTGCGCGGCGCCGACCACGAGCAGGCACGCGTCGCGCGCGACGGGCGGGATCGCGGCGCCGGATCCCTCGAGCACCAGCAGCTGCTTGCCGAGGCCGTCCGCCAGCTCCGCGCCCTCGCGCACGTTGCCGTACGACACCGCGCCCGCCATGCCGCCGCCGCACCGGCGGCTCCCCACCGTCGCCACGCGGCTCATCACCGCGTCCTCGTAGTTGTCGGAGGCGGCGTGCACGCCTTCGGCGGCCAGCGCGAGCAGGTCGGCCGTGGTGAGCGCCACCTCGTCGCCACGGATGAGCTCCGGCTCCGCGGGACCCCCGCGGCCCATCGCGAGCACCACGACGTCGAGGCCGGCGGCCTTCAGGTGGCGCGCGACGTGCGCGGAGACCGCGGTCTTGCCCACCCGCTTCCCCGTCCCGATGACGCCGAGGGTGGGCGTTCGCACGGCGAGCTCGGGGGCGGGCGCGAACGCGAAGTCCGCGCCGCGGTACGCGACGCCTCGGAGCAGCGCGACGCACGCGAGGCGGAAGCGCGCGCGCGCCGAGACGACGGGCTCGTCCGAGAGGTCGACGGCCGCCTCCGGCGCGAAGCGCGCGATCGCCGAAGCGAGCGTCTCCTCGGCCGAGTCCTCGCGGACGACGGGGAACCCGTAGGCGTCCAGCCCGCCCTCGGCGTCGATCTTCTCCGCGCCGCCGATGAACGCGACCCCGGCCACGTCGTGCTCGCGCGCGAGGTCCGCGAGCGCCGCGCGGACCACGGGCGGGTAGTGCTCGCCGTCTATGAGAGCGACGACCCTCACTCGCCGGCCTCCTCCTCGACGAGCGCCGCGGGAGGCGGAGCCGGGCGCCAGGGGCACGCCGCGTGCGACTCGCGCCGCATGTCAGCAACGATGTCGCCGCCGCCGAACGGGTGCCGCAGCGTTACCTTGACGCGGTCGTCCTCGATCTCGACGACGTTGTAGCAGGGCTTGACGCGGCCGCGGACGCGGGTGGTGCAGGCGGTTCCCGCGTTCACGATGAGCATGTCTTCGAGGCGCCACACGTGCGGGACGTGCTTGTGCCCGCAAAGGACGAGGTCGACGCCGGTGGCCGCGAGCACTCGGAGGAAGTCGCCCGCGTCCATGACGATGTTGCGCTCGCGCCCGGTCCCGGGGACGGACACGAGGTGGTGGTGCAGGCACACCACCTTGAACTCCTCGGGGTCGCTGAAGCGCTCCTCTACCCACCGGTGCCGCTCGCGCCCGACGCGCCCATCGTCGAGATCAGGCTCCGAACTGTCGAGCGTCAGCACGCGCACGCCGTCGAAGACGAGCTCGGTGCTGCGCGCGCCGAAGAGGTCCTCGAAGTGCACGTCGCCCACGTTGCGCGCGTCGTGGTTGCCCGGCATGACGAGCTTGCGCTCGCACTGGATGCCGCCGACGAGACCGTGCGCCGTCACGTACTCCCCA
>JAJZPX010000103.1 GCA_021811025.1 Actinomycetes bacterium | reverse complement strand
CGATCTCTGCGCGCGGTCCATGCCCTTCGCGGACGCCGCCATCCCGCGGAAGATGTTGCCTCCGCCTACGACGATCGCCACCTCGACGCCCGCCGTGTGCACGAGGACGAGCTGCCGGGCGAGGGAGTCGAGGACCTTCGGGTCGATCCCGTACCCGGCGTCGCCCATCAGGGCCTCGCCGGAGAGCTTGAGCAGGACGCGACGGAACCGGTAGTTCTGGGCCACTGCGTCTCCCTCCTCGCGTCACGGCTCGGACGAGGAGCCGCCGTCATGCAGCAATCGTCGCACAGAAGAACGGGCCGGTCATGTGGGCCGGCCCGTTTCAGGTCCTCGTTATGCCTCGAGCCCTCGTTCCTCGGCCTGCTCGGCCTTCGGCTCGTGCTGTCCGAGCACGTAGCGGGTGAAGCGCGAGACCTTGATGTTCTCCCCGAGCTTGGCGACCTGAGCGCCGAGCAGCCCGGTGATCGTTATGTCGGGGTCCTTCACGAAGGGCTGCTCCATGAGGCAGACCTCCTTGTAGAACTTCTCGAGGCGCCCCTCGGCCATCTTGAGCTGGATACGCTCCGGCTTCCCGGACTCGGCCGCCTGGGCCTTGTAGATTCCCATCTCGTGCTCGACGACGGCTGCGGGCACGTCCTCGCGGGCGACGTAGAGCGGGGCCGCGGCCGCGATGTGCATGGCCACGTCGTGCACGAACGCGCGGAACTGCTCGTTGCGCGACACGAAGTCGGTCTCGCAGTTCACCTCGATCAGCACGCCGATCCGCCCCCCGCCGTGGATGTAGGCGTCGACGACGCCCTCGTTCGTGGCCTTGGCGGAACGCTTCGCGAGGTCGGCGAGCCCCTTCGTGCGAAGGATGTCGCACGCCTTGTCGACGTCGCCCTGGGCTTCCGCGAGCGCCTTCTTGCAGTCCATCATGCCCGCACCGGTGAGCTCGCGCAGCTGCTTGACGTCCTTCGCGCTGATCTCAGCCATGATCTCCTCCTGGTGGTATCCCTAGCCCGCGTGGTGCGGGCGGCGACATGCCTCTCGCGCCGATCCGCCCGCCCGCCGGCAGCCGTTCGCCCTACTCCGCCTCGGACGGCCCTTCGGGCGCCTGGACGGCCTCGTCGACGATTCCCGGCGCCTGCGGCACCGGTTCGCCGGTCGCGTCGGTCCCTGGCTCGACGGGGCCGGTGGGCTCCTCGGCCGGGACCGCAGCTGCCTCGGCAGGCTCCGCTTCGGCGACCGCCGGGGGAACCTCGACGCCCGCGACGACCTTCGGCGCCTCCGGCTGCTCGCCAACGACCTTGGGGCCCTCGAAGGCGGCCTTTCCCTCTTCGGCAGCCCTGGCGATGACGCTGCAGATAAGGCTGACGGAGCGGATGGCGTCGTCGTTGCCGGGGATCACGAAGTCGACTTCGTCCGGGTCGCAGTTGGTGTCGACGATCCCGATGATCGGTATCTTCAGCCGGCGCGCCTCGGCAACCGCGATCGTCTCGCGCTTCGTGTCGACGATGAAGACAGCGCCCGGCAGCGCGTTCATCTCGCGGATCCCCGAGAGGTTCTTCTCGAGCTTCTCGAGCTCGGCCTTCAGGTGCAGCTGCTCCTTCTTGGGCAGCGACGCCATCGTGCCGTCCTCCTGCATCCGCTCGAGTTCGCCGAGGCGCTTGATGCGGTTGCGGACCGTCACCCAGTTGGTGAGCATGCCGCCCAGCCAGCGCTGGTTCACGAACGGCTGGCCCGCGCGTTCCGCTTCGCTGCGGATCGAGTCCTGCGCCTGCTTCTTGGTGCCCACGAACAGCACGCTCTGGCCGGAAGAGGTGATCTCGCGGACGAACCGGTACGCGCTGTCGAGCTCGCGCAGGGTCCGCTGAAGGTCGAGGATGTAGATGCCGTTCCGCTCGGTGAAGATGTACGGCTTCATCTTCGGGTTCCACCGGCGGGTCTGATGCCCGAAGTGGACGCCGGCCTCGAGCAGGGCCTTCATAGACACGACTGCCATGACGCTTCCTCCGATTCGACGGTTGTCCTGACGCCCGTGTCATCCCTTCATCGTGAGCGAAGACCGCTCGGAGCGTCATCCGGGCGGCACCGGCTCGAAGGTCGACGGGCGCGCGTATTCAAAGCCAAGGTAGTGTACCACACGATGGGGCGCGGACAAGCGCAGGCGCTGTGGCTCAGGAGCCGAATTCGCGAGGGCAGCTCGGACAGACGAAATGGCCGTCGTACCAGCCCGGGCGGTCGCGGTGCGGGATGAGTTCCAGCTCCAGCTCGAGCTCGCACGCGGGGCACCAGAAGCGCCGCGGCATCTTCTGCTCGGCGACGAAGCGCTCGGCGTCCGCCTCGCGGTCGCGCACCATCAGGTGATAGCCCTGCGCCTCGGCCGTTCTCTCGGACGCGTTATCGAGCGTGGTGCGGATCTTCACGGAGACGTCGGCCGGCTTCGCGGCGTTCTTGATCAGGTAGTCCACGGCGCCCATCTCCAGCCCGCGTTGGATGTCGCTGTCCTGGCCGAGGTTCGAGAGGATGATCACAGGGACGTCCAGCGTGCGGGGATCGGACTTGAGCGCCTCGAGGGCCTCGAGGCCGGACATGCGCGGCATGATGAGGTCGAGCAGCACCAGGTCGACCCTGTGCGCCCGGATCAGCGAGAGCGCCTCGAGCCCGTCGGCCGCCGCGTGGACGACGTACCCTTCCTGAATGAGCTTGTCCGTGTAGATGCGACGCAGCAGCTCGGTGTCCTCGACGACGAGGATCGTCTCTCCCGCCATGCCGACCCCTCCCGTCTCGCTCAGATCGAGGGGACGTAGCCCTGGGCGGAGTGGAGACGAGCGCGAAGCCGCAGCACCGCCTTGGTGTGCAGCTGGCTCACGCGCGACTCGGTCACGCCCAGGACCTCCCCGATCTCCTTCAGCGTCAGACCCTCGTAGTAGTAGAGCGCTATGACTATCTTCTCACGCTCGGGAAGGCGCTCGATAGCGTTCGCGAGGATGTCCTTGATCTCGGTGGTCTCGAACGTCGCCACCGGGTCCTCGGCCGACTCGTCCTGGATCGTCCCGATCAGGCTGGTCTTCTCGTCGCGCTCGCCGCCAGGCGTCCACAGCTCCTCGAACGACACGACGGAGGTGTAGCTGAGCTTCGTGAAGATGTCCTGGAGCTCCTTCGCCGAGATGCCCATCTCTTTCGCGACCTCGGCGTCCTTCGGCACCCGCCGCAAGCGGTTCTCGAGAGCGATGTACGCGCGCTCGATCTCGCGAGCGTGGGCTCGCACCGAACGAGGCACCCAGTCCATCGCGCGCAGTTCGTCGATGATCGCGCCCTTGATGCGAGCGATCGCGTACGTCTCGAACTTGATGCCGCGCGCGGGATCGAACTTCTCGATACCGTCTATCAGCCCGAAGATGCCGTAGCTGATGAGGTCGGCGTTCTCGACGGTGGGCGGCAGGTTCGCCGAGAGCCTTCCGGCCACGTACTTCACCAGTGGCGAGTAGTTGAGGATGAGGCGTTCGCGCGCGTTCTGGTCGTCGTCTTCCTTGTAGGCAGCCCACAGGGCGGCCAGGTCCGTCGGTCGCGGATCCGGTTTCATCAAGTGACTCCCCTGGAGACCTGCCCCTTTAGGCTCTGGGATGGGCGTCGCGGTGAACATCCTGAAGGCGTGTCACGCTCAGATGAGTATAGATTTGGGTCGTGGACAGCGCAACGTGACCGAGCAGTTCCTGAACGCTCCTGAGGTCCGCGCCGCCCTCGAGGAGATGCGTCGCGAACGTGTGCCGCAGCGCGTGAGGCGTGAGGCCGGCGGCCCCTCCCACCTCGGCCATGTGACGCGCCATCATCCGCCTGATCGAGCCCGCCGAGTACCGCGTTCCGAGGCGGTTGATGAAGAGGGCGTCCGTGGCTCGCGAGGCCCTGCGCAAGCAGGGCCGGCCATCGCGCAACCAGCGGCCGAGCTTGCCGGCCGCGTACCGGTGGATCGGGACTATCCTCTCCTTCGCGCCCTTGCCGAGCACGCGCACCTGCCCCTGAGCGAGGTCGAGGCCGCCCAAGTCCAGGGACTCTGCCTCCCCTACGCGCAGGCCCGCGGCGTAGAGCAGCTCGAGGACGGCGGAGTCGCGCATGCCCTGCGGAGTCGACGCGTCCGGCGCATCGAGGAGGGCGTTGAGGAGGTCGGCGGACACGATCCGCGGGAGCCGCGAGGGGGGCTTCGGAGCGCCGAGGGCCGCTGCGGGGTTCCCCGGAGCGAAGCCTCTCTCCACCAGGAAGTCGAAGAAGCTGCGCAGCGACGAGAGACGGCGGCCGACGGTTCGGGGTGCGTATCGCGCGGTCGTGAGCTCGGCGAGGTAGAGTCGCAGCGTCCGATGAGTGAGAGCGACGGGGTCGATCTGCCTGTGGGCAGCCCACACGAGGTAGGCCGCGAGATCGGAGGCGTAGGCACGCACGGTGGCCGGGGACATCCCGCGCTCCGCCTGCATGTGCGTGAGGAATCGGTCGACCAGCTCTTCGGGCGTCATGCGTCCACCGCCTCTCGCGCGCTGTCGGGTTCGATCGCGAGGTCGGCGCGGCTCTCGATCCAAGCCGAGAGCGCCGATCCCGCGCGCTCCGCGTGTGCCGCGTACCTCGCGCTCTTCCCGCGGACGGGCGGATCGAGGGGTGGCAGGATGCCGAAGTTGACGTGCATGGGCTGGTAGGGGCCGGTTGCGGGATCGGTGGCGTGCGCGACCAGGGCACCGAAGACGGTCTCCGGCGGCAGGCAAACGGGCTCGAGCGACTCGAGGCGAGCGTAGGTCCCGAGGGCGGCCAGAAGTCCCCCGGCGACCGCTTCCAGGTAGCCCTCGGTCCCCGTCAGCTGCCCGGCGAGCGCGATGCGCGGGTGCGCGCGCAGCGACATGTCGGGCGCGAGCAGCCGCGGGGCATCCACGAACGTGTTGCGATGCAACACGCCGTACGTCGCGAATTCGGCGCGCTCGAGGCCGGGGATCAGACGGAAGACGCGTCGCTGCTCGGGGAACGTGAGGTTGGTCTGGAAGCCGACGAGGTTGTACGCGGCCCCGTGCCGGTCCTCCGATCGGAGCTGCACGACGGCGTAGGGACGCGCGCCGGTTAGGGGGTCGGTCAGGCCGACGGGCTTCATCGCGCCGAAACGCAGCGAGTCGGGACCGGTGCGTGCGATCTCCTCGACCGGCTGGCACGCCTGGAACAGCTCGCGCGCCTCGAAGTCCTTCGCTCGGACGCGCTCGGCCGAGAGCAACGCTTCGCGGAACCTATCGTATTCCGCGCGGTCCATCGGCGCGTTGAGGTAGTCCGCACCTCCGCCCTTGCCGTACCGCGAGGCGGCGAACACCACCGTACGGTCGATCGTCGACGCGTCAACGATCGGCGCGGCGGCGTCGAAGAACGAGAGGCGGCGATCCCCCACGACCGATGAGAGCGATGCAGCCAACGCGTCGGAGGTCAGCGGACCGGTGGCCACGATCGTGTCGCCGGCGGGGAGATCGGTGATCTCCTCTCGCACGATCTCGATGCGAGGATGGGATTCCAGGACTCGCGTGACCAGGGCAGCGAACCGGTCGCGGTCGACGGCGAGCGCCGCGCCCGCCGGGATGGATGTCGCTCGCGCGCACGCGAGCACGATGCTCCCGAGCGCTTCCAGCTCGCGCTTGAGCCGTCCGGCCGCCGTCGAAGGGTCGTCGCTCCGAAGGGAGTTCGAGCACACGAGCTCCGCGAGCCGGGCCGTGTGGTGCGCGGGGCCGGTTACCGAGGGTCGCATCTCGGCGAGCGTCACCGCGACGCCGCGGCGAGCCAGCTGCCAGGCCGCCTCGCTGCCGGCCAGACCGCCACCGACTACCGTCACGTGTCCGGACTCTGCCATGCTCTCCTTGCTGCGATGGACTGCTGCGACACTCCTATTCTACCTGGTGCCGGTGTTGAGACGAGCCTCGGGCACCTCCTTTCTCCGCGCCTTGCCGTAGCGCCCGTCGGGATACCGGGTGACGAGCGCTGCGGCTTCGAGCCGCGAGATGCGCCGGGCGACGTCGACGACGTCGAGCGCGAGGTGGCGCGCGACGTCGTCAGGGCGCATGGGGTTGGCGATCAGCGCCCGCAGGACGGGGTCGGCGGCGTCGACCAAGAGCGAGGGGCATGAGGCCCCGGTTCCGAGAAGATGCACCTGGCGCAGCGCCTCGGCGAGGTCCGAGACGTCGGTGATCGGCTTGGCTCCCTCTGAGAGCAGCGCGTTCGGCCCCCGGCTCTCGGGAGCGAAGATGGATCCCGGGACGACCCAGACCTCGCGTCCGGCGTTCGCGGCGTGCTCGACCGTGGAGAAGGTGCCGCTCGGGATCGCTGCCTCGACGACGAGGATCGCGCGGGAGAGCGCGGCGATGATCCGGTTTCGTGCGGGGAAGGCGTGACGAACGGGATCGCGTCCCCAGGGCACCTCAGAGACCACCGCGCCGGCGCTCCTGAGCGCGGCGAGCAGCGATCGCGAGCTGGGAGGGTAGTCGACGTCTGCGCCGCAGCCCAGGACGGCGATCGACCTCCCGCCCGCGTCCACCGCCGCCTGCTGAGCGGCCTGGTCGCAGCCATGCGCGGCTCCCGAGATGATCGTCACTCCCTGGGCGGCCGCCCATCCCGCGAGCATCCGGGCGCATTCGAGCCCGTATGGAGTCGCGCGGCGCGCGCCGATGACCGCGAGACCGCAATCGATGGCGGCCGGGTCCCCCGCGACGTAGAGGACCTTGGGCGGCCGGGGCGACTCGGCGAGCGAGACAGGATATCCCTCCGTGCCGCGACGCAGCTCGTGGCGTTCGAACATCACGCGTCCCAGCTCCTCAAGAATGACGCCTCCATCACTTGGTCCGTCGTCACGCGTTCGGATCCCTCCAGATCGGCGATCGTGCGCGCCACTCTGAGCACACGGGTGATGGCTCGCCCGGAGAGGTGAATCGCGCGCGCGGTCGTCGTGAGGGACTCGCGTGCCCTCAAGTC
>JAJZPX010000102.1 GCA_021811025.1 Actinomycetes bacterium | reverse complement strand
CCCGAATCGCCCGGCCTCGTTCTCAGCGGGCCATATGCCCCGATACGGTCGTCGCGTGTTGCTCGGCCGGCAGGACGACGAGCGAATCACGCGACGGGGTCGCCTTACTTGGCACACGCCGTGCACACCGACCGCTCGTCGCCCGGCGTTCCTGATCTCCCCGCTGCGGGATCGAAGGAGAGAAGAGCTTGCGAAGAGCGTCCCTGCGCTGGGGGGTCCTTGCCTTCGTCGTCGCCGCGATCCTGGCAAGCGCTCCGTCCGCAGCGGTGGCCGCGCCCGCATCGACGACGTCCGACGCGTCCCCGTGGCTCGGGTTCTGGGTCCCGGGCGCGACTTCGAACATGAGCCTGCTCGCCGACCTGGAGTCCCAGGTGGGGACTCGCGCGGCCGTCGTCCACTTCTACTACAACGACTCCGGCAACTTCCCCGCCGACATCTGCCAGAGGATCGTCGATCACGGCTCGGTCCCGCTGATGACCTTCGACTTCTACTCGACGGGCACCGACGGCGTCTCGGTGATCAACAACGGCAGCCAGGACGCCTACATCCGCAGGTTCGCCGACGATGCGAAGGCGTTCGGGCACGAGGTGCTGTTCCGGCCGTTCGCGGAGATGAACGGCAACTGGAACAGCTGGTCGGGCACGACGACGGGCAACACGCCGGCTGCCGTCGTCGCCGCTTGGAAGCGCGTCCACGACATCTTCGCCGCGCGCGGAGCCACGAACGTCAAGTTCGTGTGGTGCCCGAACGCCACCAGCGTGCCCGACACGGCCGCCAACTCCATCGCGAGCTACTGGCCGGGCGACTCGTACGTCGACTACGCCGCGATGGACGGCTACAACTGGGGCGGCACGCCGTGGACCTCGTGGCAGTCCTTCTCCCAGGTGTTCGGATCCGCGTACGCCAAGATCACCGCGCTCACGACCAAGCCGCTGCTGATCGCGGAGACGGCCTCGGCCGAGGACGGCGGCAACAAGGCGGCGTGGATCACCGACATGTTCAAGACCGTTCCGGCGAGCTTCCCCCGCATCTGCGGGATCGTGTGGTTCAACGAGAACAAGGAGCGCGACTGGCGCATCCAGTCGAGCTCCTCGAGCCTCGCGGCCTACGCGGCGGGCGTCGCCAGCTGGAGCCGGCCCCCCGCGAGCAGCCGGGTGAGGCGGATCGCCGGTTCCGACCGCTACCAGACCGCCGTCGCGGTGTCGTCGTCGAGCTTCTCCTCGGCCGACACGGTGGTCGTTGCGACGGGGCTGACGTACCCGGACGCCCTGGCGGCATCATCTCTGGCGGGCGCGCTCAAGGCGCCGATCCTGCTGGTTCCCGGGACGAGCGTGCCACCCGCCGTGAGCGCCGAGGTCTCGCGGCTGGGGGCTCGCAACGTCGTGATCGTCGGCGGCACCGCATCGGTCAGCGGCGACGTCGAACGAACCTTCGCCGCGGCGGGGCTCCGCGTGCAGCGCATCGCCGGTGCCGACCGCTGGGCGACGGCCGCCGCGCTCGCACACGCGACCCTCGCGCTGACCGGGGGGAGCGCGGACACCGTCTTCGTCGTCCGCGGCGACTCGTTCGCCGACGGGCTCTCGGTCTCGGCCGTCGCGTACAAGATGCGCTTCCCGGTGCTGCTGGTCAGGCCGCAATCGGCGCCGGAGCAGACGCTGGCCGCGCTGCGCGATCTCGGTCCCGCGCATGCTGTCGTGGTGGGTGACGCGTCAGCGGTCTCCGGGTCCGTCGAGGCTTCCGTTCGCGGCCTCGTGAGCGACGTGACCCGGCTGGAGGGCGGTGACCGCTACGCCACGTCGGTTGCCGTGGCCTCGCACGCGAGCGCCGCGGGGTGGGCCGGTGCGAAGCGCGTCGGTCTCGCTGTCGGCACGATGTTCTCCGACGCGCTGGCGGGCGGCGCGGCGTGCGGCGAGCAGGGCGGCGTGCTGCTGCTGACTCGGCCGGACGCGCTCCCCTCGGAGACGCTGGCGTTCATCGGCGACAACGCGAACGCGATCGAGGGCGTCAGCATCTTCGGAGGACCGAACAGCGTGAGCACGGGGGTCGAGTGGGCCGTGTCGGCGGTCGTACCGTAGGCCGCCGAAATGCCCGGGCTGCGGGCGGGTCTCGGGCTGGAGGAGATGCGCGGCGCGGCAAACGCCGCGCTACTCGACGAGGCACTGGAGTACCTGTTCCGGAACGGTCCGCGGCGTCACGAAGAGACGGCGTATCTGTTCCTCGACGAGGTGGAGGCGGCGCCCGGGTGGGAGCGGTTCGTGCTTCGCGTGCTCAATACGGAGAACGCTCGCGTCTTGGTGACCGGCTCGTCGGCGAAGCTGTTGAGCACGGAGATAGCCACCAATCTGCGCGGCCGGAGCGCGGCGGTCGAGGTGCTCCCGTTCAGTTTCGGTGAGTACCTGCGGCATCGAGGCATGGAGCCGGCCGACGAGCCGGTCGGCGCTGCGAAGCGGTCCGAGCTCGAAGCTGCGTTCGACGACTACCTGGTGCGAGGCGGCTTCCCCGGCGTGCAGACGCTCCCGGACGTCGACCGGGAGCGCATGCTGCAGGACTACGTCGAGCTGGTGATCTTCCGGGATGTCGTCGAGCGCTGGGACGCGGGCAATCTCGTCGCTCTGAAGCAGCTGGTGAGCCGGCTGCTCAGCACGTTCTCCCGTGAGTTCACGGTCAACAAGCTGTACGGGGAGATGAAGTCACAGGGGATCGCGGTGGGAAAGGACACGCTGCACGCGTACCTCGACCATCTTCTCGACGCCCGGCTTGTCCACACTGTGAGCGTTCGCCGCGCGTCGTACCGGGCTCGGCAAGTCAACGCGCGCAAGGTCTACGCGGTCGACCCCGGCCTGGCCGCCGCCGTCGCCCACCCCTCCGCCGACGACACCGGTCATCTGCTCGAGAACGCGGTCTACCTGGAGCTGCGGCGCCGGTATGGACGGCTTCACACGGACGCCGTCACGTATCTCGGGGGCGGCGCCGACTTCGTCGTGGACGGCGCGGACGACGGGGGCCCGCAGATCCTGCAGGCCTGTGTCTCGCTCTCCGCTGCGGCGACGCGCGAACGTGAGGTCCGGGGGCTCATGACTGCCATGTCCGAGGTGGGCGTCCGCACGGCCACGATCGTCACCCTGCACGAGCGCGACACCGTGGAGACCGAGGCCGGCACGATACACGTGGAACCGGCGTGGCGCTGGATGTTGATGCGGTAGAGGGCGTGCTGCGGTGAGGACAGCGAAAGGGCCGGGTGACCCCGGCCCTTTCGCCTGCGCTCGATCCGGCCGTGGTTCATCACGAGGATCGTGTCGGCGTCGCGGATCGTCGACAGCCTATGCGCGCACGAAGCAGGTGAAGCGGCAGACTTCGGGGGCAGCGGCCGAACGGTAACATGGATTTGCACAGTAACCTCGTCAGTGTTACTGTGCAAACCGAGGTTACCAATGAACGACGAGCCACACATCCGAGGCATGCGGCCGGGGGACTTAGAGACATACGTCACCTCGACGCTGCACGCCCCGCTGACGCTCCGTCCCTGGCCGCGGGCTGAGCAGCTTCCCCCGTATCTCCGCGCCGCCTACCGCTTCTTCGAAGGCGATCTTCGCGGCGCCGCGGTCCTCTGGCTTCTAGCCGAAGACGAGGACCTGACTCCGAAGACGGTGCGGAAGCATCTCGACGCAACCGTGCGAATGTGGTCCGACCCAGTGGTCTTCGTGTTCCGCCGCCTGCCGTCCTACGACCGGCAGCGTCTCATCCAGCAAGGCGTCGATTTCGTCGTTCCGGGAACGCAGCTCTACTTGCCCGACTTCGGCATCGACTTCCGCTCCCGCGCGGGGCAGGCGCGGCGTCTCCACGACGCCGTGCTGCGCCCCTCCGCCCAGATGCTGCTCCTGCATCTGCTCGAGTCCGGCGAGGACGGGCCGTGGACTGCTGCCGGACTCGCACCACTCCTCGGCTACTCCAAGATGACCATGGCACGCGCCGTCGGGCAGCTCGAAGACGCGGGGCTGATCGAAGTCGAGCGTACCGGGCGAGCCAACGAGTTCCGGCTCGCTGAGACGCGGCGGGAGGTATGGGCCGCCGCGCAAGATCGACTCCAAAGCCCGGTCACGCGCCGCGAGACCCTCTCCGTTCCGTGGAACAGGAACGCTCCGCTTGCTGGACTTAGCGCGCTGGCACGGCTCACGATGCTCGCCGAACCGGCGATCCCCGTTCGCGCAGCCGGTCCTGCCGAGGCCAAGGACCTGCGCGCCGCGGAGCCTGAACCGACCACGTGCTGGCAGCCGGCTACGCGCGAGGCGAACGAGCAGCAGATAGAGGTATGGTCCTACGACCCCCGGACGCTCTCGGGCGGCCCGGTCGTCGACAGGCTGTCGCTCTATCTGTCGCTCAGGGATGACCCGGACGAGCGTGTGCAGCAGGCGCTCGAAGAGCTGCTGGAGGGCGTCGCATGGTGAGAGGCTTGCCTCGCTTCCGGCAGCACTTCGCCGGCTGGGACGACCGTTATGTCCTGATTGGTGGGGCGGCGGTCGACGCCGCCATGGACGAGGCCGGTCTCGAGTTCCGCGTCACGAAGGATCTGGACGTCGTGCTGCTCGTCGAGTCGCTCGACGCCGAGTTCGGCCGCAGGTTCTGGGAGTTCATCGAGGCGGGTGGCTACGACCATCGGCAGAAGAGCACCGGCAAGGCCTGCCTCTACCGGTTCCATTCACCGAGCGACGAATCGTTCCCGGCGATGATCGAGCTCTTCGCTCGACGTCCGGACGTCATCTCACTCCCGCCGACGGCGATCCTTGCGCCGCTCCCTCTCGCCGACGAGGTCTCGAGCTTGTCGGCCATCCTGCTCGACGACGACTACTACGACTACGTGCGGTCGGGCGCCACCGTCATCGACGGCCTGTCGATGCTCGGGCCCGAGCACCTCGTCCCGCTGAAGGCGCGGGCCTGGCTCGACCTGACGAAGCGGCGCGATCTGGGCGAGCGCGTGGACAGCAACGACATCAAGAAGCACCGCAACGACGTCGTGCGGCTGTACCAGCTGATCGCTCCATCGACACGAGTCGCGTTGCCGGAGACGGTTGCCGCCGACATTCTCGCGTTCCTCGCGAACGCGTTCGACGACGGGTTCGAGCCGAAGCGGATCGGCGTGCGGGCGACGGTGGCCGAGGTCGTCGATGGGCTGCGCGAGGTGTATGGGGTGGGGGAGCAGGTCGACCCTTCGGCTTCCGGCGCCGCCTACACCGCCTCCTCCAGCGGCTCGGCGAACTGCGAGTTGTACAGCTCCCAGTAGAAGCCCTGCCGCGCGAGCAGCTGCTCGTGCGTGCCCTGCTCGATGATGCGGCCGTGGTTCATCACGAGGATCGTGTCGGCATCGCGGATCGTGGAGAGCCGGTGCGCGATGACGAAGCTCGTGCGGTCCTGCATCAGGCGTGACATCGCGCGCTGGATGAGCACCTCGGTACGCGTGTCGACCGAGCTCGTCGCCTCGTCGAGGATCAGTATCTGCGGGTCGGCGAGGAACGCGCGCGCGATCGTCAGCAGCTGCTTCTCTCCTTGCGAGACGTTCGTCGCGTCGTCGTCCAGCCGCGTGTCGTACCCGTCGGGCAGCGTGCGCACGAAGTGGTCGACGTGCGCCGCCTCGGCCGCGCGCATGATCTCGCCCTCGGTCGCGCCCTCGCGCCCGTACGCGATGTTCTCGCGGATCGTGCCGCCGAACAGCCACGCGTCCTGCAGCACCATGCCGAACAGCCGCCGCAGGTCCTCGCGCGTCATGTCGCGCGTGTCGACGCCGTCCACGGCGATTCGCCCTCGGTCGATCTCGTAGAAGCGCAGCAGCAGGTTCACGAGCGTGGTCTTGCCCGCGCCGGTAGGGCCGACGATCGCCACCGTCTGGCCGGGCTTCACGTCGAGGTCGAGGTCCTCGATGAGCGGCTCGTCCGGCAGGTAGCGGAACGAGACGTCCGCGAGCTCGATGTGGCCCTTCGCGGTCTTCAGCACGACAGGCGTGGAGGTGTCCGGCTCCTCCTCGGCCTCGTCGAGCAGCTCGAAGACCCGCTCGGCGGAGGCGACCGCGGACTGCATCACGTTCATGATGCTGGCGAGCTGGGTGATCGGCCACGTGAACTGGCGGGAGTACTGGATGAACGCCTGGACGTCGCCGAGCGACATCGTCCCCGAGGCGACGCGCAGGCCGCCGATGACCGCGATGGCGACGTAGTTGAGGTTGCTGATGAAGCTCATCGACGGCATGATGATCCCGGAGATGAACTGGGCCTTGAAGCTCGCCTGGAAGAGCTTCTCATTCTCGGTGTCGAAGCGCTCCTCCGCGTCCTTCTCGCGCCCGAACGCCTTCACGATGTTGCGGCCGGTGTGCGTCTCCTCGATGTGGCCGTTGAGCGCGCCGGTGTGCTGCCACTGCGCCGCGAACTGCTTCTGCGAGCGCTTCGCGATCTGCATCGTGACGAACACCGACAGCGGTACCGCGAGCAGCGAGATGACCGCCAGCAGCGGGCTGATGAGGAACATCATCACGAGCACGCCGAGCACGGTGAGCACCGACGTCGTGATCTGCGTGAGCGCCTGCTGCAGGGTCTGCGCGATGTTGTCGATGTCGTTCGTCACGCGGGAGAGGATGTCGCCCCGCGCGTGGTCGTCGAAGTAGCGCAGAGGCAGCCGCGTCAGCTTCGCGTCGACCTCGTTGCGGAGGTCGTACACGATGCCCTGCGAGACCCCGACCGTGAGGTACTGCTGCAGCCAGCTGAACAGCGCCGACGCCAGGTAGAGGGCGGTCAGCAGCAGCAGGATGCGGCCGATGCCGGCGAAGTCCACGCCCGTGCCGGGCGTGAGCGTCATGTGCGACAGCATCTCGGCGAACTGCGTCTGGCCCCGGGCCTTCAGCCCGGCGACGACCTGCGCCTGGGTCACCCCGTGCGGCAGCTTGCTCTGGATGACGCCTGCGAAGAGCAGGTTCGTCGCCTGACCGAGGATCCTCGGGCCGACGGTGGAGAGAGCTACGCTGACGATCGCCAGCGCGACGACGAGCGCGATCATCGCCCGACGCGGCCCCAACAGGCCGAGCAGCCGCTTGCCGGACCGCTTGAAGTCCCTGGACTGCGCGCCGGTGCCGATCATGCCTTGCCCGCCCATCACGGCGGCGCCG
>JAJZPX010000101.1 GCA_021811025.1 Actinomycetes bacterium | reverse complement strand
AGTGGCTGCTGCTCACCGTGCCCTTCGTGATGTTCGGGCTCTTCCGGTACCTGCGGCTCGTGTACCTGCACGACCTCGGCGGGAGCCCCGAGGAGATACTGCTCACGGACAGGCCGCTGCTCGTCGACATCATCCTGTTCGTGATCGTGACGGCGGTAATCCTCTACCTGCCGTAGCCCCTTGATCAGCGTCGCAGCTACCGGAACGACAGGTGCTTGTGGCCGAGGTAGCTCGTGAAAACGGGGGTCGCCACCCCGAAGGCGTGCGCGATCTCGGCCGAATGCATCGTCACACGGACCGCAGGGAGCACGTGGTACGCGAGCGCCATGCTGATGAGCCAGGTCTGGGCGATCGCGGCCACGTTGACGAGGGCGAAGTACAGCGCCGACCGACGCAGCGACGTGGTGCTCTCGGTGAACACGAACAGCTTGGCGAGCACGAACGCGGTCGCCATCCCCGTGAGATACGCGAGCACCACCGCCGTCGAGAAGCTGAGCCATCGGTTGTAGAGAACCCGCGACCCGAAGTTCACGGCCGCCGCGAAGCCGCCGGCCGCGAGGAAGCGGACGAACTGCTGCGACTTGAACTCGCCTATCACGCCGTGGCTTCCTTCGCTATCCTTCTGCCGAAGCCGACACTCTCCGACAGCCCTCTGTCCTCCGGGTAGTAGTAGGACGTGTCGGCGACCCATAGTCCCTCGACGGGCAAGCGCACGGGCGGCAGCTCCTCGAGGTAGCCGGGCGTGCAGATCGGCTGCGCGAAGCGATAGCGGTGGACAGCGAAATCCACGAAGTCCTCGTCCGTGAGCTCCGTATTGATGCGCTTCGTGTAGCGGCGGACCTTTTCGACGAACACCTCGTCGGGATCGGCGTGCTTCGGATGCTCGCCTGGCAGGTAGAAGGGTGCGTACACGATGTGATCCCGCATCGGGCGCAGCCCGGTGTACTCGATCAGGCCCGGGATGTCCATGTCCGGGTCGCTCGTGTTCAGCCAGAAGCAGCCCGTCACCGGTTTGCGCAGCTTCGCCGCCACGCAGACGACGGCGATGTTCCTCAGCTTCTCGAACTTGCCGAGGACGTCCGCGGGCAGGCCAGGGATCATCGCTGGGACGTACGGCATGGGGACGGTGCTGATGACCGTGTCGAAGGAGTCGAACCGCCCCCCGGTCTCGACGCCGCGCACCTTCCCGTCATCGATGACGACACGCTCGACGGGAGAGGACAACCGCACCTCGCCGCCGTGCGCCTCGATGTCGGCACGCATCGCGTCCAGCAGCGCCTGCGAGCCGCCTTCGAGGTAGCCGAGCTTCTCGCGCATGAGGTCGTACCGCGACCGGCCGATCCGCCTGATCCGCGTCCATATCCACGCGGCCGAGAGGTTGCCCGCATAGCCGTAGAACTTGTACTCGAGCAGCGGCCGCCAGAGCATGTCGTAGGCTCTCGGACCGACCCACCGCTTAAGCCACCCCGTCGCCTCCACGTGGTCCAGCGGCCGCCAGTCGTCGCGGTGCGTGCAGGACAGCGCCATGAGGCCGTACCGGAACTTCGAGATGAAGTCGAGGCCCTTGAAGGTGAACAGCGCGACGGGGTTGCCCCACAGCTGAAGGCGGTCCTTGTACCAGTACGCCATCTTCGTTTCGGTCCACCGCATCCGGTCGGCGAGGCCCAGCTCGTCGAGTATCGCGAGGAAGTCCGCGTCAGACATGCAGTGGAAGTGGTAGTAGCGCTCGAGCTGGATGCCGCCGAAGTCGAACGTCGCCGCCATCCCTCCGATTCGATCGTCCGCCTCGAACAGGACGGGGCGATGGCCGTCGCGGGCGAGCTGGTAGGCGGCAGCGAGACCCATCGGCCCTGCCCCGATGACAGCGATCCTCTTCATTCGTCGATCAGAACTCCAGTACTACGCGGCTATAGGCGGGATGCGTGAACGTTTCGGCGATGGCTTCGGCGAACGGCGTCGGTGCGACGCCGAAGATGCCGGGCCAGTCGATCACCTCGAACTCGTCGTGCGCCACCAGCGCGGCGAGCTGCTGGGTCGTGAACGGCGGGTCGTGGTCGAGAAGGGCGTACGCCCACAGCAGGACGTAGAACGCATGGTACGGGATGCTGACGATGGGGGTTTTCGCGGCGGTCGCGCGCTTGATCTCCCGGATCATGTCTATGTAGTCGACCTTCTCCAAGCCGGAGATGTTGTACGTCGCGCCGGAGAACCGCCGCTCGATGCAACTCGCGATGATGTTGCAGAAGTCGCCGGCATAGAGGGGCTGGCGCATGTACCGCCCGTCGCCGGGGATCGGGAAAACGGGCGTCCTCCGCATGAAGCGTGACAGCCAGCCGAGGTGCTTCCGGTCGAACCAGCCGTACATCAGGGTCGGCCGAAGGATGACGTGCGGCACACTGCTCTCTTCGACCAGGCGCTCCTGCTCCTTCTTCGTGTTCGTGTAGAAGTCGTTCGCGACCGACTCCACCACGGACGAGCTGACGTGGACGAGGTAGGGCACTTGGTGGGTCTCGACGGCCGCCAGCACGTTGCGCGTCGAGTCCACGTTGTTCCGCACGAACGCCTCGTAGTCGTTACCGCCGATCTGGGCTTGGAGCATGACGACGGCTTCCGCTCCCGAAAAGTAGGACCGCCACTCGCCGGGATCGGCGAGGTCCACGCACTCGGCCGTTATGTCCGGGTGCAGCTCGCGGAGGATCGCGAGGTTCGCTCGATGCTTGTCAAGGGCGACGATGTCTTCGAAGCCCTCGGCCCGAAGCCGAGGGATGAGGTTCTGCCCGACGAGGCCCGCCGCGCCGGTGATGACGATGCGCCGGCTCACTGCGGCACCACGGCAGTCGTCGCACAGGACTCCCCGATGCCGACGAGCCTGACCGTCCGCCCTCGCTCGCCCTTCAGGACGTAGCCCTCGAATCCAGCGAGCGAGGCGGTGCGCGGGAGGCGCAGGCCGAGGTCCGGGCGTGGCTCGCCCGTGTATGCGTAACCGACGAGATCGCCACCCGTGTCGACGAACGCCAGCGTGGCCGGCGCGCGACCCGTCGCCGGGTCGTACATCCAACCGCGAACGCGCACGAACCGCGGGTCTCCGAAATCGGTTGCCGAGTCGATCGCTCCCTCAGCAATACCCGTCTTCCCCATGCGGAACGGCTTGCCCATCTGCTCGGACAGATCGCGGAGCGGCGGTACGCCGAACACCGAGAGGTGGGCCGGTGCGGCGAGCTTCGCGATCGCGAGCGCGCGGTCGGGGATCGGATAGAGCGGCTCGATCTTGTCGGGATCCTGCACCTGCAGCTCGAGGGCGAGCGCCCCGACGTTACGTTCCACACGCACCTCGTTGTGCGGGACCAGGGCGTAGAACTGCAGCGGCATCATTACGACCCCGAGGGTCGCGAACGCCCACAGCGGCTTGGTGCCGTGGCGATGGACGAGCGCCACGATGCTTGGAGAGAGGAGCACGAGCAGCGCCGCCCAAGCCATCAGCGCCGGCGTCGCGTACCTGCTCGAGAAAGCCTGGCCCCAGCCGAAGATGAGACGGCCGCCGGCGGTCGCGACAGCCGTCAGGATGATGTACGCGATGAAGGCCAGCAGCCCGAGTTCGAGGGTGTCCGGCGGTCGGCGTCGCAGCGCCCGCACGCCGAGCCATCCCGAGGCGAAGACGAGGGCTAGGCCTGCCCCTGCCGCCACCAGCGCAACGAAGAGGTGCAGGACCTTCCGCGCACCGTGCATCGCGGGCGTCGAGATCTTTGGGCCGCCGAGGACGAAGTAGAACGGGCTGCCAAGGTATCCGGCGACGTACTTGACGACGTCGAGCGGCTGCCGCGTGAGGGAGTGCATCACCGAGCCGTGCGCGGCGATCACGTGGTAACCGTAGAAGTAGCCGCCCATGCTCAGGACCGCCAAGGCACCAAGGAGACCGGCCTTCCACTTCGACTGACCGGCAAGCAGCGCGTACGCCGTCATGAGGGGAAGCGTGAGGACGCCGTTGGCCATAGTGCCGACCGCCGCGACGCCGAGCACGCACGCCGCGACGAACGCCGACGTTCCCTTGTCGCCCGCTCGTATGGACCGGTACTGCGCATAGAATGCGGCGAGCGGAACGAGCTGGGCGAGCACGAACTGCGTCTGGAATGCACTGCCGAGGTTCTCGTTCTGCGCCCAGAGGAAGAGCCAGCCGACGAGGAACAAGCCGACGATGGGGACGACGAGGCGCTCCTCGCCCGCTGCGTCCTTCAGCCAAAGCCAGAACAGGAGCGCGGCGGCGCCGACGCACAGGAACGTCACGGCCACTGGGAGCCACCCGCTGCCGCCGAGCCACTTGAGATCGACCCAGAAGAGCAGCCGCGTCAGCACGATGCGGTGCTCGTTGTGCTGCTCCCACCACGCCAACCAGTCGCCGCGCTGTACCCTCAGGAACCAGTCGAGGTAGCCGTCCCACATGTCCCAGAGCGGCACGGGTGAGTACCGGCCGATCACGCCTGAGACGGCAGTGGCTACGAACGCCACGGCACCGGCGCCGAACGCCCACTCCCATCTGGAGGCGCAGCGCGAGCACTGCGACGCCGCGGCCTCGCGCGTCTCGCCGGCGCGAGGCGACCTAGTCGCTGGCGTGCCGTGCATCGGGAGTCTGCGCCGCATCCGACCGTTCCGACACGCCAGACCCGAACTGCCCGGCGTCCTCGGCGATCCGATATTCGTCGAACAGCCGGCCCCAGCTCGTCTCCCGGCGGGTCCGCTCCTGGATCGCCTTTCCCTTGATGGGCCACCAGAAGCTATCGTGGTAGATCGCCGAGGCCCAGATGAAGACGTTGACGACTGGCGTATGGAAGAACAGGTTCTGGATGGACTTGAGCGGTCCGTGCCACAGCCCGTGACCCACGGTCGACGCGAAGTTGTTGCCCACGTGGAAGTGCAGATCGAGGTCGGACACATCGTCGCCGACGAGTTCGATCTCACGAACGTCGCCGCAGCCCAGCCCCCGCTCGTGCGCCATGCGGATGTACGGGATCGTGAGCGGGTCGAATCCCATGAGCTTCGCCGCGACGGCGTCGATGGCGACTTGGTCGGCGCTCGCCAGCATGACATCGAGCTGGACGGGCTGCATCGTGCGCGGGCCCGGGCCGTTGCCCGCAAGCGTCCCGTCCATCACAGCGAACAGCCCAGGGTGTATCTCCTTCTGTATCGCGAGAAGGTCCACCAGCGTCTCGTGAATCCACGTGTGTGTGTAGTGCCGGCGGGTGTTGAGCAGACCGCCGAACGCGTTCTTCATCGCGCCCGTCGTCGTCGTATAGATGTGGCACTTGACCGTCGGCAGGTGAACGATGTTCTTGCCGATGAAGTACTCCGGGATGTAGATCCCGTGAGGGAAGACCCTGTCGAGGGCGAGCATCTGCGCCTTGGGCTCGTAGCGCGTCCACGTGATGTCCTCAGGAAGGAAGTTGTACAGCTCCGGCACGCGGTAGGCCTCGTAGAGCGGGGCGAGCTTGTTGAGCTTCTCCCCCTTGTACGGGTCGGTAACGACGGTGTCGTTGTGTACCGACACGAGGTCGCCGAACCCGTCCGACCTCAGCGCGCGCACGACCCCCTCGAGCTGCCATGGCGTGGTGTTCGCCGACAGGTACGGCATGTGCCAGCTGATATTGTCCTTGAGGATGGTGGTCGCCGACGAGTCGAGCGCGTGATCGTACTCGGCGAGCTTCATCAAGCGGTGGACGTCGGAAAGGACGTCATGCGGGTTCGATCGAACGACAGACACCTTTGAGGCCGACACACGTGCTCCTTTGTGGACTCGGGAGTTCACCCATTCTACATGGCGTGGCGCCAACGGTCTCAACCCCGGCTGCGCCCGCGGACCCGCTTCGTCCAGGCAGTCACCGCGTGGGGGACGATGCCACTGCTTCGCGCGCTCACAGCGCTCTTCTGCAAAGCAGCCAAGAAGCCGGTGGGATCCCCGAACTCGGGAAGGGCCACTTGGACGTTCCCGATCTCCCGGCTCCAGTGGGCGTCGCTGCCGGCTGTCGTCGGCACCCCGCGAGCCTGAGCCCAGTCCCGCGCACGTGCGTTGTCCTCTTTCACCAGACTGCGGGCGTTGAACGCTTCCACGAGGCCGACCCTGAGAGCGACGCGTTCGAGCGCCAAGGTGGCCAGCGGCGAGCGACGCAGTCTGTCGAAGGGATGCGGGACGCACACCACCCCGTTCTGCCGCTCGATCTCTTCGATCGTCTCCTCGACGGAGAGGCCGGGGCGTATCGGGCGCTCGAGAAAGTAGCCGATGATCTCCCCCTCGAGCGTGGCGATCTCCTCACCTACGATGATGAGCACTCTCCCGCCCCGAGCTTCTGAATGGGCACGGGCCTCCAGTGCGCCGTCCAACGTTCCGTGATCGCACACCGCGAGCACCGACAGTCCGCGGTCCTCGGCTGTCTCGACAAGTTCCGACGGCCGTATCAAGCCGTCGGAGGACGCAGTGGTGTGCACGTGGAAGTCGCCGACGAGCATGCTAACCGTCCGATCGGGGAGGGCTGTACGTAAGTATAGCGGGGCGGGCGGGGCGGGGTGGGGTGGGAGGACCAGGCCGCGTCAGGCCGAATGGAGCACCTCGTCGAATACGCGCAGCATCCCCTCGGCCGTCCGCTCCCACGTGAACGACGCCGCACGCTCGAAGCCGGCCTCGCGCAGCCGCACGGCTAGCGCCTCGCCGGTGAGGACGCGCTCGATCGCGGCCGCGAGAGCCGCGGGAGCCGACGGATCGACGAGCAGGGCGGCTTCGCCGGCGACCTCGGGGAGCGAAGAGACCGATGACGTCACCACCGGGCACCCGCACGCCATCGCCTCCAGTAGCGGCATCCCGAAGCCCTCGTAGACGGACGGGAATACGAGCGCCGAGGCGGCGGTGTAGACGGCCGGCAGATCCGCGTACGCGACGTCGCCGGGGAGCTTCAGCGACGCGGCTATCCCGAGCTCGGCGGCGAGCGCCTCCAGCCGCACGGGGCGAGCCGTCCGGCGCGGCCTGCCGAGGGCGACGAGGTCGAGGCCCGCGCGCAGACCGGCCGGAAGCGCAGCGAACGCGCGCAGCGTCTCCTCGAAGTTCTTCCGCGCGTTGTATACGTCCATGGCGAGCAGGAACGGCCTTGATAGCCCGAGGCGCTCGCGGACGGCGGCGACCTCGTCGTC
>JAJZPX010000100.1 GCA_021811025.1 Actinomycetes bacterium | reverse complement strand
GCATCGAGTCCGACAGCGGAATCCCATCGCAGTCGGCCGTAAAGACCAGCTCCGCCGGGACGCGCGCGCGGAAGTCCTCGAGGTACGCCTGCAACTTGGGGACGAGCCCCGTGTTGTCCAGGGCCTTGCTGCGGAGATGCTCGATGATGCCGTACATGTCCTCAAGGGCGGAGTCGAGCAACGCCTTCAGCTCCTCGAGGCCCGCCCGGAGATCGTCCCCCTGCGTGCCCTCGAGGAGGCGGGCCTGGAGCAGCGCGGCCGAGATCGATTGCGCCGGCCCGTCGTGAAGGTCGAACGCGATGCGCAGCCGTTCGCGCTCCTGCAGGTCGAGCACGTCCCATCCCCGTCCGGCCCGCGCCGGCTGGTCGGCGTGCGATGACGACTCGCTCCCCCTCACGGAGCCTCCAACGGAAAGACACCCAATCCCGCGTACGGCTTTCGCGGCCCCCCGGCCTGGAACCACGATTATCCGAGATGAGAGGCGCGTTGTCGACCTCGCGCCTCCACAAGGGACACCTGCCCGAGTCGTGCGGCAACCCTACGAGATGCGAACGCTCGCCGCCTCGGTCTCCTCGGCCGAGTGGAGCACCCACACGGCCGAGAAGCCCTCGTCCGCAAGACGCGGCAACGACTCGCGAAGGCCGCGCAGCTGCGCGCGGATCGCCTGCGGGGGCAACACACGGCCGCGCGCGCGATTGCGCTCCTGGCAGACCGCCTCGGGAAGCTCGAAGACGATCGCTGCGGCCGGCCGACGATGCCGCCGCGCGATCTCGAGCAGCTCGCCGCGCTTCTCCGCGCGCACGTTCGTCGCGTCGGCCACGGTGAGCCGCCCGCGCTTGAGCCGCATGCCTATGATGAGGTGCATCAGCGCGAACGCGTCACGCGACGAGGCGGGGTTGGACTCGTCGTCGGACACGAGCGCGCGGCACGCGTCCGACGCGACGACTTGCGTGGGGAGGAAGTGACGCGCGGCGAACGTCGACTTCCCGCAACCCGCGGGGCCGACGAGCACCACGAGCGCGTCACGTGGCAGGCGGATCTCCATGCGGGGAGGATTCCCGAAGCAGCAGCGCGCGAGCCTCGCCGGCGGTGTAGAGGCTCCCCGTCACCACGAAGGGCCGGCCGGACGTCTCGGCCGTTCGCAGCGCCTCGGGCACGTCGCTCGCGACATCGGGACGCACGCCCGCGATGCGCTCGACGACGGCCGCGAGCTCGGTGGCGCGAAGCGCTCGCGGCGATTCCGGCCTCGTCACGACGAAGCCGGCCGCCACCGGAGCGAGCGCGGCGACGATCCCCTCCGCGTCCTTATCGGCCAGCACGCCCAGGACGAAGAGCGGCCTCTCCTCGCCGAACGCCTCGCGCACGGCGCCGGCCAGGACCGCGGCCGCCTGCGGGTTGTGCGCGCCGTCGAGCACGACCGCGGGCTCGTCTCGCACCAGCTCGAAGCGCCCCGGGAACCGCACGGCCGCGAGCGCCCCGCGCGCGGGCCCGGGCGCGAGGGCTCGGCCGAGCGCGGCCTCGGCGGCGGCTACCGCGGTCGCGACGTTCGGCGCCTGGTACGAGGGCGCGACGAGATCGAGCGCGTCGTACGCGCCGAGGGAACCGCCGACGGACATCGACAGCATCCCGCCTGGGCGATCAGGCCCGGACGTGACGGCGTACGTCACGTCCGCTCCCGAGGCGCCCACGGTCACGACGCGCGCTCCCACGCCCGCCGCCCGCTCCTTCAGGATGCCGGCAACCTCGGCCGTCCCCGGGCCGAGCACCGCCACGCTCCCCGACTTGACGACGTGCGACTTGTCGGCCGCGATCTCCTCGACCGTCGCGCCGAGGCGCTCGGTGTGGTCCAGCCCGACGCCCGTGACGACCGCGACCGCCGGCGTGACGACGGACGTCGCGTCCCACCGGCCGCCCATCCCCACCTCGAGGCACGCCGACTCGACGCCGGCCTCGCGGAACAGCCACAACGCGGCCGCCGTGAGCAGCTCGAACTCGGTGAAGTCCTCGCGCGAGGACACGGCCGAGGCGGCCGCGAGCGCGGCTTCCGCCGCACGCGCGAAGTCCGCCTCGCCCACGGGCGCCCCGCCGACCTCCATGCGCTCGGCGTACTCGACGAGGTGCGGCGACGTGTACGCGGCCGAGCGCAGCCCCTGCGACGCGAGGAGGGCCGCCGTCAGGCGCGTGACCGACGACTTGCCGTTCGTGCCGGTGACCTGCACGCATGCGTACGAGTCCTGCGGGCGACCGAGCGCCTCCGTCAGCGCGCGGATGCCGTCCAGGGACGGGTGGATGCCGAAGCGCGTCGCGCCTTCGAGCGCCGCGACCGCCTCGTCGTAGGTCACCCCCGCGCCACCCGTCAGCCCTCGAGCTCGGCGAGCTGCGCGGCGAGCTTCGCGACCGCGGCCTGCAGCTCCGCCGAGCGGTTGCGGTCCTTCTCGACCACCTCGGGCGCCGCCTTCGCGAGGAAACCCGGGTTGCCGAGCTTGCGAGTCAGCTTGTCGAGGTCGGTCCGCGCCGTCGCGAGCTCCCTCGCGACCCGCTCGCGCTCCTTCTCGAAGTCGACGAGGCCCTCCAGCGGCACGTACAGCTCGAGACCCGCCGCGACGGCCACGGCCGAGTGCGCGGGCTTCACGGCCGCAGCGTCGATCACGAGCACGTCGACGGCCGCGAGCGTGCGAATGTGGGCGGCTTCGCTCTCGAGCACGAGCGCCTCGGCGCCCGACGCCTTCGCGAAGACGTCCACCGTCCGCTTCGGCGGGACCTGGTAGCGTGCGCGGACGGCGCGCACCGCCGTTACTACCTCCTGCACGACGCGCACGGCCGCCTCCGCGCCCGGGTTGCGGAACCGCCCGAGGCCCGAAGGCCAGGCCGCCACCATGAGCGACTCCGGACGCTCCGGGTCGTCCGATGGCAGCCGGCGCCAGATGTCCTCCGAGATGAACGGCATCATCGGGTGCAGCAGCCGCAGCGCCTGGTCGAGCACGAAGACGAGGTTGCGCTGCGCCGCCGCCCTCGCCTCTCCCCCCGCGGCCAGGCGGGATTTCGACAGCTCGATGTACCAGTCGCAGTACTCGCTCCAGAAGAACTCGTACAGCGCGCGGGAGACGTCGCCGAAATCGAACGCGTCGAGCCCGCGGTCCACCTGCTCCGACAGCTCTGCGAGGCGCGAGAGCATCCAGGCGTCGGCGACCGTCTCGGCCGAAGGCGGACCCGGCACGTAGCCGTCGAGGTTCATCAGCACGAACCGGCTCGCGTTCCATATCTTGTTCGCGAAGTTGCGCGACGACAGCAGCTTCTCCTCGGCGAACTTGATGTCCTGCGTCCCGGTGGTCTGCAGCATGAGCCCGAAGCGCATCCCGTCGGCGCCGTACTTCTCCATCAGCTCGAGCGGGTCGACCCCCGTGCCGAGCGACTTGCTCATGCGCTTGCCCTCGGCGTTCAGCACGGTCGGGTGGATGATGACGTCCGAGTACGGGATGCCGCCCGCGAACTTCAGCCCCTGCATGATCATCCTCGCGACCCACAGGAACAGGATGTCGCGCGCGGTCGAGAGCACCTCGGTCGGGTAGTAGTAGGCGAGCTCGGGCGTGCGCTCGGGCCAGCCGAGGGTGGCGAACGGCCACAACGCCGAGGAAAACCACGTGTCGAGCACGTCCGGGTCCTGGCGCACGCTCCCGCCGCACTTCGGGCACTTCTCGACGTGCTCCACCGACGCGCTCATCTCGCCGCACGCGTCGCAGTAGTACACGGGGATCTGGTGGCCCCACCACAGCTGCCGCGACACGCACCAGTCGCGGATGTTCTCCATCCAGTCGTAGTACACGCTCGTCCACCTGGCGGGATGGAACCGCACCTCGCCCTGACGCACGACGTCGATGGCAGGCGCGGCCAGCGGCTTCATGTCGACGAACCACTGGTCCGACAGCCACGGCTCCACCACGGTGTGGCAGCGGTAGCAGTGCCCGACCGCGTGCATGTGCTCGTCGACCTTCACCAGCAGGCCCTGCCCCTCGAGGTCCGCCACCACGCGCTCGCGCGCCTCATACCGGTCGAGCCCCTCGTACGGCCCGCCCTCGGCCGTGATCCGCGCGTCGGCATCGAAGATGTTGACCTTGGCGCAGCCGTGCCGCTCACCGATCTCGAAGTCGTTGGGATCGTGCGCCGGCGTCACCTTCACCGCGCCGGTCCCGAACGCCGGATCGACGTACTCGTCGGCGACGACCGGGATCTCCCGGCCGAGGAGGGGCAGCACCACCGTCGCGCCGACGAGGTCGCGGTAGCGCTCGTCCGACGGGTTCACGGCCACGCACGTGTCGCCCAGCATCGTCTCGGGGCGCGTGGTGGCGACGACGACGTGGTCCCTGCCCGCCACCGGCTCCTTCAGCGGATAGCGGAAGTACCACAGCTTCGCGTCGACGTCCTCGTGCTCGACCTCGATGTCGGAGAGCGCGGTCGAGCAGCGGGGGCACCAGTTGATGATGCGCTTGCCGCGGTAGATGAGGCCTTCGTCGAAGAGCTGCACGAACACCTCGCGCACCGCGCGCTGGTACCCCGGGTCCATCGTGAAGCGCTCGTCGGAGTAGTCGCAGCTGCAGCCCATCGCCTTGAGCTGGCCCACGATCGTGTTGCCGTACTCGTGCTTCCACGCCCAGCACAGCTCGACGAACTTCTCGCGCCCTACGTCGTAGCGCGACAGACCCTGCTTAGCGAGCTTCTGCTCGACCTTGTTCTGCGTAGCGATGCCCGCGTGGTCCGTCCCGACGACCCATCGCGTCGGGCGCCCGGACATCCTCTGACGCCGGACGAGCACGTCCTGGATGGTGTTGTTGAGCGCGTGCCCCATGTGCAGCGAACCCGTCACGTTCGGCGGCGGTATGACGATGCAGAACGGGTCGGCGCCCTCCGCGATCCGCCCCGCGAAGTAGCCGCCCGCCTGCCACGACGAGAACATCGGCCCTTCCACGGCCGACGGGTCGTAAGCCTTGGGCATCTCGGTCATGCGAGGGGTCCTTCCCTGCTGGTGGGGGTCGCAACAGATTGTAGGCGAAAGGCAAGAGCGGCGCAGAAACGGTCTTGACGCGGCCGCGAGGCGGGCGTAAACCGGTCCGAGGGGATTCGCGAGGATGGAAGGCGGACCGGCGTCGATGCCCCACTGTGAATGTCTCGGCGATTGCGCCCTCTACAGCGATGCGATGTCGACGATGCCGGGGGTGGCGAGCATCTTCCAGATGAAGTACTGCACCGGCAACCAGCTCACGTGCGCGCGGTATAAGGCGTACCAGGAGCTGGGCGAAGGCAACGTGCCCGCGGACCTGTACCCGCACGAGCACGCGAAGCTCAAGGAGCTCCTGGCCTAGGCCGACGCCTCGCCCCTCCCGCGCGTCACGAGCGCCGGCGGGAGGTTCTTCGTCACGGTGTCCGCGGTGATCACCACGCGCTCCACGTCGTTGCGCGACGGCAGCTCGTACATCGTCTCGAGCAGCAGCGCCTCGAGGATCGACCGCAGGCCTCGCGCACCGGTCCCCCGCTCGATCGCGAGCCGAGCGACCGCGCGCAGCGCGTCCTCCTTGAACGTCAGGTCGACGCCCTCGAAGCTGAACAGCCGCTGGTACTGCTTGACCAGCGCGTTCTTCGGCTCCGTGAGGATGCGGACGAAGTCGTCCTCGGTCAGCTCCTCGACGTGCGCGATCACGGGCAAGCGCCCGACGAACTCGGGGATTAGCCCGAACTTGTGCAGGTCCTCGGGCAGCACCGACACGAGCATCTGCCCCGTCTCGTGGGTGACCGAGTCCTTGAGGTCGCTGCCGAACCCGACCCCCTTGTGACCCACGCGGTCGCTGATGATCTTCTCGAGCCCGACGAACGCGCCGCCGAGGATGAAGAGGATGTTCGTCGTGTCGATCTTGATGAGCTCCTGCTGCGGGTGCTTGCGCCCGCCCTGCGGCGGGACCGACGCCTCGGTCCCCTCGAGTATCTTCAGCAGCGCCTGCTGCACGCCCTCCCCCGACACGTCGCGCGTGATCGAGAGGTTCTCGGCCTTGCGCGCCACCTTGTCGATCTCGTCGATGTAGACGATGCCGATCTGCGCGCGCTTGATGTCGAAGTCGGACGCGGTGATGAGCTTCAGCAGGATGTTCTCGACGTCCTCGCCGACGTAGCCCGCCTCGGTGAGCGTGGTGGCGTCGGCGATGGCGAACGGCACCTTCAGGATGCGCGCGAGAGTCTGCGCCAGCAGCGTCTTCCCGCAGCCGGTCGGTCCGAGCAGCAGGATGTTGCTCTTCGCCAGCTCGACGTCGTTCGTGCCGGCTGCGGGAGCGGCCTTGACCCGCTTGTAGTGGTTGTAGACCGCGACCGAGAGCACCTTCTTGGCGTAGTCCTGGCCCACCACGTACTGGTCGAGGGTCTCGTATATCTCGGAGGGAGTGGGGAGGTCCTCGGACGTGAAGTCCGCCTGCTCCTCAGCGAGCTCCTCCTCGACGATCTCGTTGCACAGCTCGATGCACTCGTCGCAGATGTAGACGCCCGGCCCTGCGATGAGCTTCCGGACCTGGCGCTGCCCCTTGCCGCAGAACGAGCACTTGAGATGCTCGGGCCCCTCGAACTGGCGTGGCATGATGTCCACCGCTTCCTTGAGAACGTCCTACTCGATGGGCTGTTCTTCCTTCGGCGGCTCGCCCACGCGCTGAGCGTACACGTGGTCGACCAGCCCGTACTCCATGGCCTCTTCCGCGGTCATGATGTTGTCGCGGTCGGTGTCCGCGTGGATCTTGTCCACCGGCTGGCCGGTGTGCTTCGCGAGGATCTCGTCCAGCTGGTGACGAGTCCGAAGCATCTCGCGCGCTCCGATCTCGATGTCGGCCACCTGTCCTTGTACCCCGCCGAGCGGCTGATGGATGAGTACCCGGCTGTTGGGAAGGGCGAAACGCTTGCCGGTCGCGCCGGCGGCAAGGAGAACGGCCGCCATCGACGCGCACTGCCCGATGCAGATCGTGGCTACGTCGCACTTGATGTACTGCATCGTGTCGTAGATCGCGAGCCCGGCGGTCACCAGCCCTCCGGGCGAGTTGATGTAGAGGTTGATGTCCTTGCTGGGATCGTCGCTCTCGAGGTGCAACAGCTGCGCTATGACGAGGTTCGCGGTGACGTCCTCGATCTCGCTGCCGAGGAAGACGATGCGCTCG
>JAJZPX010000099.1 GCA_021811025.1 Actinomycetes bacterium | reverse complement strand
CAGGCCGCCCGAATCAGCATGGAGTCGGAGACGGACGACACTCGGCTCATGGTGTCTCTCGACATCACCCCTGAGGGAAGGCGCACGTATCGCGTGAACGGCCAGGTGAAGCGCCGGGTGACCGATGTCGCGGGCAGACTACCCTCCATCACGTTCACACCCGACGATCTCGAGCTGGTCAAAGGGGCCTCCGAACGCCGCCGGGCTGCGATCGACGATCTGGGGGAGCAGCTGTCGCGGAGCTACGCGGCCGTTCGGCGCGACTACCTGAAAGTGGTTCGGCAGAGGAACGTGCTGCTGAGAGACGGCGCGGCCAGGACGATCGTCGCTCCCTGGGACGATCAACTCGTCTCCCTCGGAACGAAGCTGACCATCCACCGTGCAGGCCTGTACCGCAAGATCGCCCCCCACCTCGTCCGGACCTACGCCGAACTTGCGTCAGGGGAGCAGCTCGGGACCGAGTACCTCGACAAGCTGGCGATGGAGCCGGGTGCCTGGGAGGCCGAACCTGTCGCGGAGGAGGTGGCGGCCGCGTTCCGGGAGCGCCTGAATGCACGGGAAGCCGAGGAGCGCGCAAGACAAGCGACGCTGGTCGGACCGCATCGCGACGACATCCTGTTCGCCATTGAGGGCAAGGACGCGCGGGCGTACGGATCGCAGGGGCAGCTGAGGACGATAGCGCTGGCGTGGAAGCTCGCCGAGGTGCGCGTGGTCGAGGAGGTGGCACGACGCAAACCGGTGCTTCTCCTCGATGACGTGATGTCGGAGCTCGACGCAAGCCGCCGGGCCGCTCTGACGGACGTGGTGCGGAGGGACGTGCAGACCTTCGTCACGACAACGAATCCGGGCTACTTCGACGAGGCGCTGCTCGCAGGGGCGACGGTCGTGGAGCTGCCGAGATGAGACGCCGCGGAAGACGCGAGGATCTGCGAGGGTTGGCCGAGGAGTACCTGGCCAGGCTGGATCCCGAGGGCCGCCGCTTTGCCGGACGTGCCGCCGAGGCATGGGCGCGCGCCGTGGGAGACGAGATAGCGAAGCACACGGCCGGCAGCGCTCTGCGCGAGGGCGAGCTCGTGGTGTTCGTCGACTCGGCCGTGTGGGCTAACGAGCTCTCGGTGATGGCGGAGCAGCTGCGAGGAAGGGTGAACGAAGAGCTCGGCGAGGATATGGTGAGGTCGGTGCGCTTCGCTGTCTCCAGGAAGGCGAGTGAGGAGCGCGAGCGGAGGGCCGCCGAGGAGCAACACGAGGCGATCAACGGGCCAGACGTGGCGGACGCCGTCGGGCTCACGGAGCAGGAGCGCATGCAGGTGGAGCACGTCGCGTCTTCCATCGACGACGAAGGGTTGCGAGAGGCGGCTGTGAGAGCGATGACGCGGCATCTGGAGTGGAAGAAGGGTATCACGAGGCTCAACGGGCGCGAGAAGCGCTCTGAGTAGCTCCAGGCGGCACCGTTTTCGCTGTTTACACGAGCAGTTGTGTTAAGATTGCGGCGGCACCACGAGATGTCGTGGTCGCCGCGCATCGGCCCCCGTGATCCTGCTCGGCTCTAAGAAGGAGTCCGCGTGCCCAACGGCTCGTACTCAGCCAAAGACATACAGGTCCTTGAAGGGCTCGAGGCGGTACGACGTCGCCCCGGCATGTACATCGGCTCCACGGGGCCGAAGGGGCTGCACCATCTCGTGTACGAGGTGGTCGACAACTCCGTCGACGAGGCCCTTGCGGGCTTCTGCTCCCAGATCGACATCGCGATCAACAACGACGGATCCGTCACAGTGGTGGACAACGGGCGCGGGATACCCGTGGACAACGTCCCGAAGTACCGGAAGCCCGCCGTCGAGGTCGTGCTCACGATGCTGCACGCGGGCGGGAAGTTCGGCGGCGAGGGCTACAAGGTGTCCGGCGGCCTGCACGGCGTCGGCGTGTCGGTCGTGAACGCGCTGTCCACCCGGCTCGAGGTGGAGGTGCGGCTCGGCGGCAAGTGCTGGGAGCAGAGCTACGAGTACGGCAAGCCCACCGGGCCGCTCGCGGCGAAGGGCAAGGCGAAGACGACCGGCACGACCGTCACATTCTGGGCCGACCCCTCGATCTTCGAGACGACCGACTACAGCTACGACACGCTCGCGAGCCACATGCGCGAGACGGCGTTCCTCAACAGGAACCTGAAGATCACCTTGACGGACATGCGGGAGCTCGAGCCGCGGCACGAGGAGTTCCGCTACGCCGGCGGGATCATCGACTTCGTCCGCTATCTCAACGGGATGAAGGAGGTGCTCCACAACAAGCCCATCTTCTTCGAGCAGGCGGGCGAAGAGGGCACGGTCGAGGTCGCGATGCAGTGGAACACCGGGTACTCGGAGGCGGTGCTCGCGTTCGCGAACAACATCAACACGCACGAGGGCGGCACGCATCTCGACGGGTTCAAGAACGCGCTCACCCGCACGATCAACGACTACGCCCGGCGCCAGGGCATCTTGAAGGAGAAGGACGAGAACCTGTCGGGCGAGGACATCCGCGAGGGGCTGACCGCCGTCATCTCCGTGAAGCTGCGCGACCCGCAGTTCGAGGGCCAGACGAAGACGAAGCTCGGGAACACCGAGATGCGCGGCTTCGTGCAGTCGACGGTAATGCAGGGCCTGGCCGAGTACCTGGAGGAGCACCCGAAGCCCGCGCGCGCGATTGTCGGCAAGTCCACGCAGGCCGCAAAGGCACGTGCGGCGGCGCGCAAGGCGCGCGAGCTGACGCGGCGCAAGGGGCTGCTCGAGAGCTCGACCCTGCCCGGCAAGCTCGCGGACTGCTCGGTGCGGGACGCGTCGCTCACAGAGATCTACCTCGTCGAGGGCGACTCCGCCGGCGGATCGGCCAAGCAGGCGAGGGACCGGAGCTTCCAGGCCATCCTCCCCCTGCGCGGCAAGATCCTCAACGTGGAGCGGGCCGGACTGAACCGCGCGCTGTCGTCGGAGGAGATCCAGGCGATCATCACCGCGATGGGCACCAACATCGCCGAGGAGTTCGACCTGGAGCAGGCGCGCTACCACAAGGCGATCATCATGACGGACGCGGACGTCGACGGCGCGCACATCCGTATCCTGATCCTCACGTTCTTCTACCGCTTCATGCGCGACATGATCGACGCCGGCTACGTCTACATCGCCCAGCCGCCGCTGTACCGGCTCGCCTGGGGCAAGCAGCACGTGTACTGCTACTCGGACAAGCAACTCCAGGACGAGATCGCGAAGCTGCCAGAGAGCACGAAGTACAACGTGCAGCGCTACAAGGGCCTCGGCGAGATGAATCCCGAGCAGCTCTGGGAGACCACGATGGATCCTGCCCGGCGCACGCTGCTGCAAGTGCAGCTCGACGACGCTCTGGCCGCCGAGGAGGCGTTCGTGAACCTCATGGGCGACCAGGTCGAGCCGCGCAAGGTGTTCATCCAGCGGCATGCGAAAGACGTGCGGTTCCTCGACATCTAGCGCAGGGAGCGGCTCGGACGGTAGCGATGGCTGACGCGAACTGGTATCCGAAGCGCGAGGCGAAGCGGTTCGAACCGCCGCCCTGGGAGCGCGAGCAGTTCGAGGCCATGCAGAGGCGCCGCGTGGAAGAGGAACAGGCGTCGGCCGAAGAACCGGCACCGGAAGAGGAGCCGGCGGGCCTCGAGCCGGCGGAGCCGGCGCAGGAGGCCGCGGAGGCGCCGCGGGGCGTGTCGGAGGCGGAGCTGGACGCGATGCTCGCGCAGCTGCAGGCCGAGGAGCCGAGGGCCGAGGAGCACCTGAAGGCCGTCGGGCTGTTCGCCGCGGCGATCGCGGCGATCGTGGGCGTGTCGATGCTCGCGTGGGGGTCGTACATGCTGATGACGGCCCAGGGACGGCTCGCCGCGGTGGTCGGCGCGCTGATCCTGCTCGCGATGGGATCGGTGTTGGGACTGACCGGCCTGTGGGTCGGCCGGAATGCGACGAGCAGGCAAGGAGACGGGTAAGTGTCTGAAGAGAACGCGATCACGCAGGTTCTGCCTGTCGACATCGAGCAGGAGCTTTCGACGAGCTTCCTTGCGTACGCGATGTCGGTCATCGTCTCGCGCGCGCTTCCGGACGTCCGTGACGGTCTGAAGCCGGTCCATCGGCGGATCCTTTACGCGATGAACGAGTCGGGCCTGACTCCCACTCGCGCGCACAAGAAGTCCGCGTGGACGGTGGGCGAGGTCATCGGCAAGTACCATCCGCACGGCGACGCCGCCGTGTACGACACGATGGTGCGCATGGCACAGGACTTCTCCATGCGCGCGCCGCTCATCGACGGTCACGGCAACTTCGGGTCGGTCGACGGGGACTCGCCCGCGGCCATGCGATACACGGAGTCGAGGCTGGCGCGCATGGCGATGGAGCTGCTGCGCGACCTCGACAAGGAGACGGTGGACTTCGGCCCGAACTACGACGAGTCGCTGACCGAGCCCCTCGTCCTGCCAAGCCGCTACCCGAACCTGCTCGTCAACGGGTCCAACGGCATCGCGGTCGGCATGGCGACCAACATCCCGCCGCATAACCTCGGCGAAGTCATCGACGCCACGACGATGCTGATCGACAACCCCGAGGCCTCCGTCGAGGAGCTGATGAAGGCGCTGCCGGGGCCCGACTTCCCTACCGGGGGCATGATCATGGGCCGCGACGGGATCCGTGACGCATACACGACCGGCCGAGGAAGCCTGAAGGTGCGCGGCAAGGCGCACATCGAACAGACGTCCACAGGCCGTACGCGGATCATCATCACTGAGATCCCGTACCAGGTGAACAAGTCCAAGCTCGTCACGAAGATCGCCGAGCTGGTGCGCGAGAAGAAGCTCACGGAGATATCGGACCTGCGCGACGAGTCGGACCGCAAGGGCATGCGCATAGTGGTGGAGCTGAAGCAGAGCTGTATCCCGCAGGTCGTGCTCAACAAGCTCTACAAGCACACGTCGCTCGAGACCGGCTTCGGTGTGATCATGCTGGCGCTCGTGGACGGCGTGCCGCACACGCTGCCGCTGGCGCAGGTGCTGCGCCACTACGTCGACTTCCAGCGCGAAGTGATCGTCCGACGCACCCGCTACGACCTCGACAAGGCCGAGGCCCGGGCGCACATCCTCGACGGCTACATCATCGCGCTCGACAACATCGACGAGGTCATCCGCATCATTCGCGACTCCGCGGACGACGTGGAGGCGAAGTCGCGCCTCATCGAGCGTTTCGCGCTCTCGGAGGCGCAGACGGACGCGATCCTCGAGATGCGTCTGCGCCGCCTCACCGGTCTCGAGCGCCACAAGATCGAGGAGGAGCTCGCCGAGCTGCGCGACAAGATCGCGTACTACAAGAAGGTGCTCGCGGACGAGGCGCTGCAGTTCAAGATCATCAAGGACGAGCTCGGCGAGATCAAAGAGAAGCATGGCAACAAGCGCAGGACGGAGATCACCGCGGCGGCGAAGGACCTCGACGTCGAGGACCTGATCGCCGAGGAAGACATGGTCGTCACGATCACGAAGGCCGGCTACGTGAAGCGCCTGCCGGTCGCGACGTACCGCCAGCAGAAGCGCGGAGGCAAGGGCATCGCCGGCGTGAACCTGCGCGAGAACGACTTCGTCGAGCACCTCTTCATCTCGAGCACGCACGACTACGTGCTGTTCTTCTCGACGAAGGGCAAGGTGTACCGGCTGAAGGTGCACGAGCTGCCGGTGGGGTCGCGCCACGCGCGCGGGACCGCTGCGGTCAACCTGCTGCCTTTCGAGACCGACGAGAAGATCGCCGCCGTCATCACCACCCGCGAGTTCTCGCCCGACGAGTACCTGCTGTTCGCGACGAAGACCGGCATGGTGAAGAAGACGGCACTCAAGGAGTACGACCGCTCGCGCCGCGACGGCATCATCGCCATCCACATGCGCGACGGCGACGAGCTCGTCTCCGTGCGCCGCGTCGGCGCCGGCCAGAAGGTCATGATGGTCTCGGCCGAGGGCAAGGCCATCAAGTGGGACGAGGCCGACGCGCGGCCGATGGGCCGCGACACGATGGGCGTGAAGGGCATGACGGTGCGCGGTGACGACTTCGTGCTGGGAATGGAGATCGCACCGGACGGATCGGAGCTGTTCGTCGTGACCGAGCGCGGCTACGGCAAGCGCACGCCGGTCATGGAGTACCCGCTGCAGAAGCGCGGCGGCATGGGCGTCAAGACGATCGCGGTCACTGCCAAGAAGGGCCGGCTCGCCGGGATGAAGATCGTGATGGCCTTCCACGAGCTGATGCTCATCTCTGAAGAGGGCGTCGTCATTCGCGTCAAGGCCGAGGACATCAGCAAGCTCGGCCGCTCGACGCAGGGCGTGAAGGTGATGAACGTAGGCGAGCAGGATCGCGTGAGCGCGATCGCGCGGGTGGCCTCGACCAAGAAGAAGCGCGTCGCGAAGGTGGGCGAGGGGCAGCAGACGCTCGTCGAGGACGAGACTGCGGCGGCCCAGGCGGCGGCCGCGGAGGACCGCGAGGCGGAAGCCGAGGAGCTCGCGAGCGAGGAGTTCGACGAGGAGAACGGCGAGGAGAACGGCGAGGAGTAGCGGCTGCGGAACTGCGCTCGGCGGCCTCCCCCCGGACTCCGGCCTGCAGGCGCTGCTCCTAGGGCGCCGGCAGAACTCGCGGCGGACCTCCCCGCGCCGCCCCGGCTGCGCGGGCTACTCCTCGGGGGGCTTGGCGCCGGGCGTGCTACGATAGCCGCCATGTCTGCTTCGCTCGACAGGCTCGCTGGCCTCGAGGCCGTGCTGTTCGACCTCGACGGCACGCTCATCGACACAGTCGAGCTCATCCTCACCTCGTTCCGCCATGCGACGCGTGTCGTGCTCGGCGAGTCGCTGCCCGACGAGGTGATGATGGCTGGCGTCGGCATGCCGCTGCGGCGGCAGATGCACGAGTTCTCGCCCGAGCGCGCCGACGAGCTGCTGCGGGTCTATCGCGAGCACAACGCCGAGGCGCACGATCGGATGGTGCGCGAGTACCCGGGGACCGAGGCGGTGCTCGAGGAGCTGCGGCGCCGGGGCATGCCGATGGGCGTCGTCACCTCGAAGGGCACGCCGATGACGCTGCGGGGGCTCCGGCTATTCGGCCTCGAGCGCTTCTTCGGGGTCGTGGTGACCGCCGACGACGTCGAGCTGCACAAGCCCGACCCCCACCCGCTGCACCACGCCGCCGAGCTGCTCGG
>JAJZPX010000098.1 GCA_021811025.1 Actinomycetes bacterium | reverse complement strand
AGAAGCGCCGGCGTTCGCCAGCGCCTCGGCCTCCATGCGCACGCCCAGGACGCCGGGAGGACGAGCGAAGCGCCCCTCGTCGCCCAGCGGCTGCACCTCGATCGTGTTGAGCTTGCGCCCGCGGTCGTTCACCTCGACCTTCGCGCGGACGCGCACGATGGCATCCTCGGCCATCACGCCCTCGAACCGCCCGTACGCGTTACCGAAGACCGCGCCCTCCATCGAGCCGTCGAGGTCCTCGAGGGTGTAGTTGATCATCTGCTTGCCGTTCTTGGTGACGACCTTGTCGGCCTTCGTCAGGATGCCGGCGAACCACCCCACGGTCCCGTCCTTCAGCTCGTCCGCGTCACCGAGCGACAGCGTCGCTGCGGAGCGGACCAGCTCCTCGAGCTGCCTCAGAGGGTGGTCGGAGACGTAGATGCCGAGCATCTCCTTCTCGAAGGCGAGCTTGACTCCCTTGTCCCACTCGTCCCCGTTCGGCGGAGGCGCGGTGTCCTCGAAGCCATGGTCCGCCGCTCCGTCGAGATCGAACATCGATATCTGGCCCTCCTCGGCGTCGCGCCGGCGCTTCAGGCCGGCCTCGACCGCGCCGTCCATCAGCGTCGTGAGGTGCTTGCGCGTGTAGCGGGTGGAGTCGAAGGCGCCTGCCTTGACGAGCGCCTCGAGCGTCTTCTTGTTCACCTGCCGCAGGTCGACCCTGAGGCAGAAGTCGTGCAGCGACGCGAACGGGCCGCCGTCGACGCGCGCGCCCACGATCATCTCGACGACGCCCTCGCCAACGCCGCGGATGCCGGCGAGCCCGAAGCGGATGCCCTCGGGCACGGCGGTGAAGTCAGCGCCGGAGGAGTTGACGTCGGGCGGCAGGACGTCGATGCCGCCGCGCTTCGCCGCCGCGACGTAGCGCACGATGGAGTCGGTCTTGCCGGTGTAGCTCGACAGAACGGCCGCCATCAGCTCGCGCGGATAGTGCGCCTTCAGGTAGGCGGTCTGGTACGCGATGAGGCCGTACGCGGCCGAGTGCGACTTGTTGAAGCCGTACCCGGCGAACTTCTCGATGTCGTCGTAGACGCGCTCGGCGAGCTTGCGGCCGTAGCCGTTCGCCACGGAACCCTCGACGAAGTCGGAGCGCCACTTCGCCATCTCCTCGGCGATCTTCTTGCCCATGGCCTTGCGCAGCTTGTCCGCTTTCGCGCCCGAGAAGCCGGCCATCTCCATAGAGATGAGCATGACCTGCTCCTGGTAGACGAGCGTGCCGTACGTCTCCGAGAGCAGCGGCTCGACGCGCTCGTCGTAGTACTCCACCTTCGCGCGGCCGTGCTTGCGCTCCACGAAGTCCTTCGTCATCCCGGACTGGAGCGGGCCGGGGCGGTACAGCGCGCAGCATGCGACGATCTCGGCGAAGCTGGCGGGCACGAGGTCCTTTACCAGCTGCCGCATGCCCGCGGATTCGCCGAGCTGGAAGACGCCGTCCACGTCGCCGCGCTTTAGCAGCGCGAACGTGGCCGCGTCGTCGAGCGGCAGGGCGTCGACATCGATCTCGACCCCGTAGTTCGCGCGCACCGACTCGAGCGCCTTGGCGATGACGGTGAGCGTGCGCAGTCCGAGGAAGTCCATCTTCAGCAGTCCGAGCTCGGCGATCAGCGTGCCCTCGTACTGCGTGACGATCGCCTCGCCCTTGGTGTCGCGCTTCACCGGCGTGTGCATGTGCAGCGGGTCGCGGCAGATGACGACGCCCGCGGCGTGCACGCCCTCGCCGCGCACCAGGCCCTCGAGCGCGAGCGCCGCGTCGACGATGCGCTTCGTGTCCCCGCCCGCCTCGTACTCCTCGCGCAGGTCCGGGTTCGTCGCCAGCGAGCCGGCTATCGACGCGTCCGGGCCCTCCTGGATCTGCTTCGCTATCTTGTCCGGCACCCCGTACGGGTAACCGAGGATGCGGCCGGCGTCGCGGACCGCGGCGCGCGCCTTCATCGTGCCGAACGTGATTATCTGCGCGACCTTGTCCTCGCCGTACTTGTCGCGCACGTACTGGATGACCTCGCCGCGTCGTTCGTCGTCGAAGTCCATGTCGATGTCGGGCATCTCGCTGCGCTCGGGGTTCAGGAAGCGCTCGAAGAGCAGCCCGTGCTCGAGCGGGTCCAGGTTGGTGATGCGCAGCGCGTAGCTGATGAGCGATCCCGCGGCGCTGCCTCGCCCGGGCCCGACCCCAATCCCGTGCTCCTTCGCCCACATGACGAAGTCCTGCACGACGAGGAAGTAGCCCGCAAAGCCCTTCTCGAAGATGACGCCCAGCTCGTACTCGAGCCGCTCGACCGCCGCGCGCGGCGGAGGCGAGCCGTAGCGCTCCTCGAGCCCGGCCCGGCTCTTCTCCTCGAGCAGCCTGTTGAGGCGTTCCTCCTCGGAGGCTCCCGCGATGCGCTCCGGGACGTCGAAGACCGGCAGGATCATCCGCCCGAACTCCAGCTCGAGGTCGCAGCGGGCGGCCACCTCGGCCGTCGTGTCGAGCGCCTCGGGATGCTCGCGGAGCGCGTCGGCCATCTCGTCGGCCGACTTCATGTAGAAGCGGTCCGACGAGAAGCGCAGCCGGTCTTGCGCGTCCAGCGTGGAGCCCGTCTGGATGCACAGCAGCATGTCCTGCGCCTTGGCGTCGCCGGCGTGCACGTAGTGGATGTCGTTGGTGCCCACCACCCCGACGCCCAGGTCCCGCGCGAGGGAGACGAGCTGGCGGTTGATCTCCGCCTGCGTCACGCCGTTGTCCGCGGTGATCCCCTGCTCCTGCACCTCGACGAAGAAGTCCTCGCCGAACAGCCGCGCGTACCTCTCCGCCCACTTGCGCGCGCTTCCGAGGTCCCCGGACTCGATCGACTTGCTGACGATCCCAGACATGCAGGCGGTGGTGCAGACGAGCCCGTGGTGGTACGCCTCGAGAAGCTCCATGTCCACGCGCGGCTTGTAGTACAGCCCGCTCACCCACGCCTCGGACACCATCGCCATGAGGTTGCGGTACCCGCCGAGGTCCTTCGCGAGCAGCAGCAGGTGGTATAGCGGCGGCTTGCCCTCGCGCACGACGCGCGACTCGGGGGTGAAGTACACCTCGCACCCGACGATCGGCTTGATCCCGGCCGACTTCGCCGCCTTGTAGAACTCGACCGCGCCGAACATCGCGCCGTGGTCCGTGATCGCCAGCGCGGGCATCTCGAGCTCGACCGCGCGCGAGACGAGGTCCGTCACGCGCGCGGCTCCGTCGAGCAGCGAGTACTCGGAATGCGTGTGCAGGTGGACGAAGCCTGACACCGCGGTCAGTCGCCCGCCTTCTCGCCGAGGCGGTCGATGACGGTGCGGTAGCCGTCCGCGCCGTAGTTGAGGCAACGGCTGACTCGCGAGATGGTGGTCGAGCTGGCGCCTGTCGCCTCCTGGATGCGGTTGTAGTGCTCGCCGGCGTCCAGCATGCGCGCCACCGCGAGGCGCTGCGCCATGTCCCGGATCTCGCGGATCGTGCACACGTCCAGCAGGAACGCGTACACCTCGTCCGGCGTCTTCAGGAGAGCGAACGCCTCGAGCAGCGCCTCGACCTCGGGCGTGCGTACGCGATCCTCGGACATGCGGCGGAACCTCCCTCGGGCGCTAGATGCTGTGGCTATGGTAGCACCGGGGGACGACATGTCGGGGTGAAGCTCGCCGAGAGGAAGCATCGCGCGACGGGCGGGCGGACGCGCCTTCGGGGAGCGGGTTTCGCCTCCCGAAACCGAGGTCCGCGAGTCGTTGGTGGTGGCGAGGCGGCTGGTCGGGACCGTCCGCGGGCGGAACCAGCAGGCACAGCCGCTGGGACCTGCCGATCCGGACTGATAGCGGTAAGATACGCCGCACAGCCCATCGGCCGAGAGACCCGGAGAGGCCACGCCCGTGCCCGAGAACCGCGACCGCGACGACCGCGTGACCCAGATCGAGCAGCGCGAGGCGGAGGTCGAGGCCCCTCGGCAGGACACGGTCCGCCGAGGCGCGACGTTCGAGTCGTTCAAGCACCGCGACTACTCGCTCTTCTGGAGCGGCGCGCTCGTGAGCAACGTGGGCACGTGGATGCAGAACTACGCCCTCGCGATCGTCGTGTACTCGTTGCGCCGGTCGCAGACCGACCTCGGCATCATGAACTTCGCGATGGGTATCCCCGTGCTCTTCCTGGCGATCTACGCGGGCTCGCTGGCGGACCGCGTCGACCGCAAGCGCCTCATCATCGTGACGCAGGCGATCCTGATGCTGCAGGCCGGCGCCCTCGGCTACCTGTACGTCGCCGGCCGGCTGTCGAGCGCGCGGCCGCTGCTCGCGCTCACGTACGTCGTCGTGCTCGCGCTCGTGAACGGCGTGATGTCGGCGCTGGCGTTCCCGTCGTGGCAGTCGATCATCCCGGACCTCGTCCCGCGGGAGTCGCTGCTCAACGCGATCGCGCTCAACGCCGCGCAGTTCCAGTCGGCGCGCATGGTCGGGCCGCTCATCGCAGGCGCGCTCGTGGTGGCCGGCCTCGGGATGGGCGACATCTTCTACATCAACGCCGCGAGCTTCCTCTTCGTCATCGGCGCGCTGTGGGTGGTACGGCCGAGGAAGATGGAGCACCACCACACCGAGGAGAGCGGGTGGCAGCGGATCACGGCGGGACTGCGGTACGCCACGCGCGACAACCGCGTCGTCGGCATCATCATCCTGTCGACCGCGATCCTCACCATCTTCGCGATGCCGTACATGATGCTGCTGCCGGCGTTCGTCGACAAAGCGCTCGGCTTCCACGACGACGCGCAGATCAAGCGCGTCGTCGCGTACATCATGACGGCGAACGGACTCGGCGCGGTGGTGGGCGCGCTCATCATAGCGAGCCTGCCGAAGGGCGTGCGCCGCGAGAACCTGCTGCGCTACACGACGCTCGCGATGGCGATCGTGCTGCTGGCGTTCGCGTGGGTGCCGGTGCTCCCGATCACGCTCGTGCTGTCCGCGCTGGCCGGCGCGGCGTTCATCACCACGACCTCGCTGCTGAACACCAGCGTGCAGCAGACGGTGCCGAACCAGCTCCGCGGCAGGGTGATGGCGCTCTTCGTCATGGCGTTCATCGGGATCATGCCGCTGTCCGCCGCCGCGTTCGGGCCCATCGGCCAGGCGATCGGCCCAGGCAACGCGATCGGTTTCGCCGCGCTCGTGCTGCTGGCGTGGGTGATCGTGCTGTTCGCCCGCCCCGGCCTCCTGCTGCCCGAGCGCGCTACAGCGCGGGCGCGACCGGGTTCGTGAGGGAGCCGACCCCCTCGATCTCGACCTCCACGACGTCGCCTGAGTGCATGGGCCCGATGCCCGACGGGGTTCCAGTGAGCACGACGTCGCCCGGCAGGAGCGTCATCACGCCCGAGATGAACGAGACGAGCGTGGGGACGTCGAAGATCATGTCGGACGTGCGCCCCGACTGGACGACCTCGCCGTTCAGCCTCGTGACGATCCCGAGGTCGGACGGGTCGAGGTCGGTCTCCACCCACGGCCCGAGCGGGCTGAACCCGTCGAAGCTCTTCGCTCGCGTCCACTGGCCGTCCTTGCGCTGCAGGTCGCGCGCGGTCACGTCGTTCGCGCATGTGTACCCGAGGATGTGGTGCGCCGCCTCCTCCGGACGAACGTGCCTCGCCCGGCGGCCGATGACGACCGCGAGCTCGCCCTCATAGTCCACACGCATGCTCGGCTGCGGTAGCTGGATCGTCCCGCCGGGGGAGTTGATGGCGGTCGAGGGCTTGAGGAAGATGACGGGCTCGTCGGGCAGTGCGTGCCCCATCTCCTCGGCGTGCTTGCGGTAGTTGATGCCTACACACACGATCTTGCTCGGGACCACGGGAGCGAGCAGGCGTGCCGTTCGAAGGCTCACGTCCTCCTCGCGCTCCCACGCCGCGAACGGCTCGTCGGAGATGAGCGTGACGACTGAATCGTCCGCCAGCCCGTAGCGGGCGTCCTCTCCGTTCACAACACGGCAGACTCTCATCGTGGCTCCAAGTCCCGGACGCTACCTGCACCGGTAGCTTCGACAGCGAAGCGCCGTCACCTGCCGTACGCGCCGTCCGCCCTGCTTTCCGTCACCGCGCCCGAGTGAGCGCCGCGAGCCTGCTCCAGATCGCGGACGCCGGATCCGCGCCTCGGCCGACGGCGAGCGCTTGCGAGAGCGCCGGGTGCGGCACGGGCGGCTGCACGCGATCGAGGGCGAAGATCGCGTAGACGCTCTCGATCGCGTCGTTGGCGTCCCAGGGCGTCCGAGTGAGAACCTCGGACGCCAAGCGCCCGCACCGGGCGGACGACGACGGAAGCGCCTCCATAGACGCGCGCAGCGCGACGCTGCCGAAGGCGGGGTCGGGCCACCGCTCCCACCGCGCCTCTGCCGCCGCTGCGTCCGAAGCGCCGACGGCGCGCTCGGCCGCCCACGCGCGCTCGAGGCCGAGCAGCGGCAGCCCGAGCGCCAGGACGACGAGCGCCGTCGCGACGACGGCGCCGGCGGAGGCCGGAAGGGCCGCTGCGTGACGCGCGGGGCGTTCGGCCTCCGCGAGCAGCGCGCCCGCGACGAGGGCGGCGGCCACGGCTGCGAGCGGGTCCGTCCACGAGGTGAGCAGCGAGAGCGCCCACGCGCTCACCGCGAGCGCGAGCAGGCGCGGCCCCGCGGGCACCGACGCGAGCCGGCGCGCGAGCGCGCGGCCGGCGAGCGCGAACGCGGCAAGGAACGCCGCCAGCGCAGGCACGCCGCCGCCGAGCAGCCAATCGAGGAGCACGTCGTGCGGGCTGTTGGTGGCGGTCCACGCCACGCCGCCTCCGGGTGCTTCGCTCCACGTGACGACCGCGGTGAAACGGTCCGGCCCCTCCCCGACGAGGAGATGGCCGCGGGCGCGCACGAACGCGCTGTGCCAGATGGTCGCCCGATCCGTGAGAGCGCCGGTGACGGCCCGCGGAGCGGCAGGGCCGAGCGCCGCGATCGCCACGACCGCGGCGACCGCCGCAGCTGCCGCGATCGCTACGAGCGCCCAGAGCGCACGGCGCACGCCGGGGGCGAGTCGTCCGCCAGCGACCCACAGCGCCGTCACGAGCGCGGCCGCCACGACTGCGAGCTGCGCGGCACGCGCCCCCGACACCGCGAGCGCCGCCAGCTGGACCGCGAGAACGGCCCCTGCCGCCAGCTTCATCGCGCGCGAGCGTTCGATCGCCACGAGGGCCGCCGCGGCGCCGACGCCGAGCACGAGCACCAGATCGGA
>JAJZPX010000097.1 GCA_021811025.1 Actinomycetes bacterium | reverse complement strand
TACCCGAACCGCCGCATCGCCCGCGCGTGCAGCGCCTCGGAGCTCTTCAGCGCGACGTCGACCGGCGCGAGGGCCTCCAGGACGCGTTTCTTCGTCCAGTCCTCGTCCTGCTGGATGGCGGAGTCCGGGATGCGCTTGGCCTCCTCGCCGAGCTGGTTCACGCGCTTGACCTTCCGGTCGAACTGGCTCCACCGGCCCGCCGCGCCGTCGACGCCCATCTCCGCTGCGAGGTCGGCCTGCGTCCTGCGCTTCGTGACGTAGGCGACGTCCTTGTCGATCCCGGCCCTCGCGTCGCAATCCTGCGCCTGGCGATAGAACGACTCGGCCGAGGAGAACTCACGCGACGCGCGCTGCGCCCCCGTCTTCATCGCGCCGTAGTCCTTCTTCTTGTTCGCCGCCTCCACGGCGGAGTTGTAGTCGTCGCGCGCCTTGAGGTCCGTGTCCACCCCGGCGTGATAGAGCCGCTCCATCCTGCCCGCGAGCCGGGTGTAGTCCTCAGCGTTCTCGAGCTTGCCGAGCACCACGGCCATCGCGTCCAGCGAGCGCGCATACGCGTCCTTCGCATCGCCGTCTGGAAGCTGGCCGAGCGACGCGCGCGCAGCCGCAAGGCTGTCGCGCGCCTCGGCCGAGCGCTTCTGGGTGGTGTCAGCGGCCCTCTTGGCGTTGAGCTCGACCTTCCCCGACTTCAGGTCGACCGTCCTGAGCGGCTCCTCGCCCTGCCGGATGCTCCTGGCCGCGGACTGGTACGCCTCGTCGGCGCGCCGCACGGCCTGCCGCCGCTGCCCGAAGTACTGCCCTGCGACGAAGATCGTCACCGTCGCGCAGGCGCCCGCGACGAGCACGAGTCCCGCCAAGACCGCGAGCACGACGGCCCACGTGCTCTTCCTCTTCGCCGGCGGTCCTGCTCCCGCCGGCTGGTTCCGGTACTCGGGCCCGTACTCCATGGCCCGTCACCCCCCGGAGCGAGGTACCCGCGAGCGGCCGGCGCTAACGTCGCGAGCGCAGGAGCGGCGTGGCTAGGCGCGCTCGCAGGGTAAAGACGGTTGGGGCTGGCCCTCGGCGGGGGGAGGCGCGTGCGAGGCCGCATAAGCATCAAACTCGCCGCCATCTGGCTCGCAGTGGCGATCCCGCTGTTCGGCGTGCTGTTCGCCGGCTACTACCACTGGTACTCGGCCCGCCTCTCGCTGATCCGGGAACAGCGGCTTGACTACGCTCGGCTCTCAGGCAGGTCGTTCGGCGTGCTGATCGAGGACATGCGGCGGTCGATGCGCTTCGCGGGACCGACCGTCTCGAAGAGCGAGTCGAATGCCGGCGCCGAGCTGATGCGCGTCGCCGAGCCGTATCCGGTGGCCTACGCCGCGCTCGCCGACACGGCCGGGAGAGTGCTCGCGGCGAGCGACCGGAGGCTCGTGGGAGCGGACGTCTCCAGCGACACCGCCTTCCGGCGCGCCGTGGAGGCTCCCGTCCGCGGAGGGATCGAGCCCAGCGAGGTCTCGAGCGACGGGCTCGTGGGATTCCACGTGGCGCAAGCCTTCGGGCCTGCCGGCGAGCGGCCTGAGGGCGTGATGCTCATGTTCGTCGACGTGCGCGAGCTGCACCGCTCTTTCCCCGTGACCGTGACGACGGGGGGGACGAGCATCGTCGATTCCGACGGCCAGGTCGTCTACCAGAGCGAGGATCCCCGGCTCGCGGAGACCCGCGCGCGCTGGGGCGAGATCCCGTGCGTGCGGCTCGCCCTGGAGGGGCGGACCTCCACATCGCTCGACTTCCAGTACCCCCCCGCGGCTCGCAGGATCGCCGTCTTCGTGCCCATAGCGACCCTCGGCTGGGCGTCCGGGTCCGCCGTCGACGCCGATGTCGCCATGGCGCCCTTCCGCCTCGCGCTGTTCGCGGGGCTCCCGGTGGCCGTGGCTCTCGTCGTGGCGACGCTGGCGGCCGTCTTCGTCGCTATGCGGAGGGTCCACCGATCGCTCGCGTCGCTCGCAGGGGAGGCGAAGCGCATCGGCACGGGCGACCTGGACAGGCCCGTGCGAACGGACCGCACGGACGAGATCGGCGAGGTGGAGCGGTCGCTGGAGGGCGCGCGCCGAGAGCTGAGGGAGGCGCGACAGCAGGTCAGCCGCGAGCTGGAGACCACGCGGAGGCTGCTCGACGCCGCCCGGGGGCTCGCGGAGTGGACGGACCCCGAAGCCGTGCTCGGGAGCCTCGCCGCGGCCACTCTCGGATCGACCCGGCACACGCGCTCGTTCGTCTTCCTGTGGGACGAGAGCCGGCGCGAGCTGACGTGCGCGGCGGCGGAGGGCGAGAAGACGTTTCCAGTGGGAGTCGCGTTCGGGTTCGGGCGCCTGAGCGCGCCGACCCAGCAGCTGATCTCCGATCACCTGACCAGGGTGGTCGACTTCGACACGCTGCCCGCGGAGGAGCGCGGAAGCGTGCTCGAGGGCTCGCACATCCTGCTGGAGGTACCGCTCGTGAGGCACGGGCGCACGATCGGCCTCATCGGCGTCGACGATCCGGGCGAGCGGCGGGAGTTCACGAGCCGCGAGGTCGAGATCATCGAGGCGATGTCGGCGCAAGCGGCGGTGGCTATCGAGAACGCCCAGCTGCTGGAGGCGACGCAGGAGGCCGCGCGGCTGAACGAGGCCCTCAACTCGGTCGACGCGTCCATCCACTCGACCCTGCGGTTCGACGAGGTCATGCAGCATGCGCTCGACGAGGGCGTCCGGGCCCTCGGCTGCGACGCCGGCGCCGTGGAGATGCGCGAGGGCGAGTCGTGGGTGGTGCGCTACCAGCGAGGCTTCTCCGGCTCGGACGTCGGCATGAGCCTGAGCGACGACGAGGCGCCCAGCGCTTTCCGCGTCGAGCGCCTGCGCGAGCCGATGGCGACCGAGGACATGCCGGCCGACGAGAAGGCCAACGTGGGCTTCGTCAAGCGGTACGGGCTGAAGTCCGTGCTGGCCGTCCCCCTGTGGGTCAGGGGGACGGTAGCCGGATGCGCGCTCTTCTACACGACGAGCGTGAGGCGTTTCTCGGAGGCCGAGATGGACTTCGGCCGAAAGCTCGGGGCGTCGGTCGCTCTCGCCCTCGAGAACGCGCGTCTGTACGAGGGCGAGCATCGCGTCGCGGAGACCTTGCAGGAGGCCCTGCTGGCGCTACCCGAGCGCCTTCCCGGCATCCGCTTCGCGCATTCGTATCACTCAGCGACCGAGACGTCCCGGGTGGGCGGGGACTTCTATGACGTGTTCGAGCTGGGGGGCCTCTTCGGCATCACGATCGGGGACGTGTCGGGCAAGGGGCTGGACGCCGCGGTGCTCACCTCGCTCGTCAAGAACGCGATCCGCGCGCAGGCGATCGAGGAGAGGAAGACCCCGGGAGGTGTCCTCGCGGTGGCGAACGAGCTGCTCTACAAGGAGTCGCCGCCGGAAGTCTTCGTCACGGTGTTCTTCGGCGTCTTGGACGCGCAAGCGGGTCGGATCATCTACTGCAACGCCGGACACACCACGGGTATGGTCTGCCCGAAGCACGGCGGGGTCGAGCTCCTTCCGGCGAACTCGCCTTTGGTGGGCGCGTTCGAGGATGTGCGCTTCGAGGACTCCGAAGCGCGTCTCTCGGCCGGGGACGTGCTCTTCCTCTACACCGACGGGCTCACGGAGGCGAGATCCGACAGCGAGCTGTTCGGGGAGGAAAGGCTGTACGAGCTGCTGCACGAGGTTGCCGGCCGAAGCCCCCAGGCGCTTGTGCAGCGCGCGGTGGACTCGGCGGTGGAGTTCTCGGGCGGAACGCTGCGGGACGACCTCGCGGTTCTCGCGCTCCGCGTCGGAGAGTAGCTACGGGCCGGCTGCGCCCTCTACGCAGAAGTAATAGCCGGCGAGGCCGAACTCCGACCACACCGGGCACTCCCCGCATATGCATCCTTTGGCCCACGGGCCGCAGTCCGTCTTGCCGCGCGCGCAGAACAGCCGCTCGCCGTTGCCGGTCATGCAGTCGTCGTACGTCGGGCAGCCGGGGCAGAGGCACCTGCCGGCGTTCCGCTCGTCGTCGCCCGGTCTCACCTTGAGGTTCCCGGGGTGGCGGCCACCTTCCCCAGCTTATCCTCGACGAAGGCGAGGTGCCTCTTCTCGTCGTCGGAGAACCGGCGGAGCGTCGTGGCGAGGTCTGCGTCGCCGAGGTCCCAAGTCACGGCTTCGTCGTAGTGGCGGTTGTGATAGCGTTCGGCCGTCTCCATCGCGTGCAGCGCGCCCTGCGTTCCCCGGATGCTGCGCATCGACGTGACCCAGTCGGCCAGATGCCCCGCGAGGTCGACCTTGAGGTCCGGCCTCTTGCCGCCGAGCCGCTCGATCGTGTCGGCCAGCGTTGTGGCGTGGTACTGGTGCTCCCCCTGGAACCGTTGGAACGCCTCCCGCACCTCGTCGTCCGTCGTGTGCTCGAGCGCCTCGTCGTACACGCGCACCGCGTCCGTGTCCAGCTGCGCGAGCGACTCGAGCTTGCGAAGCAGATCGTCTCGTTCCACCGCGGGCCTCCTCCCTTCGGCCGATACCGGCGCTGCTGTACTTTCCCAAGACGGGGGGATCAGAGGCGGCGCGGCCTCGAGGTGGCACGAGAATACCTATCGGGGTACAGAAGGCTCACACCGCAAGGAGGACCGAACGATGTACCTCGACCGCTACTTGCGCCTCATCGCCGGCGTGTTCGTCCTGGCCAGCGTGGCGCTCGGCTACTTCGCCCACCCTGCGTGGTTCCTGCTGACCGCGATCGTCGGCGTGAGCCTGCTCTCCGGCGGGGTGCTCGGCTGGTGCCCGATGATGGCCGTGCTTCGCGCGCTGGGCGTCCGACGCGTGCCCGACGGCTGCACGTGCGACTAGAGTAGCGGCAGCTGATCGCCGGCGAGCGGCCGGAGGGCCTGGAGCGAGGCGGCGGCCTCGTCGTCGGGCGTGAGCACGAACAGCTGCTCGGTGTTGCGCAGGTGGCTCACCCGGCCGACCTTCTCGCCCGCCGGGTTGTGGATCCCGATTTGCGCGCCGACGTACCGCTTGAAGTCCATTTCCAGCGTCACGAGGTGCCCCCGGCCGGCGAGGACGCCCTCGATCTCCGCGCGCGAGACGTGGCCTTCGTCGCTGAACGACACGATCAGGTGCCGCGCGCTCACCGCCTCCACCAGCCGCCGAAGCGCCTCGAGCGCTCGCGACCGCGAGTTGAAGTCGCTGCGGTAGTCGCGGCAGTCGAGCCGCTTGCACGCCACCCCGTACACCTCGGGCTTGTCCCACCGCACGAGCGACTCCCAGATGTGGTAGTTGCCGCGGTAGCTGTGCTGGTTGTAGGGAGGGTCGAGGTAGGCGAGGTCGAGCTGCACGGATCGCGCGGCGTGGAGCGCGTCCGAGTGGAGGGCCGTGCCGTGGCCGGGCAGCACATGCGGGAGCCGGAGCTCGAGGTCGTTCAGGGCGCGAGGCGCCCAGGTCTTCAGGTACGCCATCTGCACGCCGGTGGTCGAGTCAACGCGGTCTGCGGCCTCCATCAGCGACACGAGCAGCACCGACTCGAGGTCCGGGTCGAGGTCGAGCCCGGCTATGCGCTCGCGGATCGCGTCGACACGAGCGCCGTTCTTCGGGTGGAAGAAGCGCGAGCGGACGCAGAACGTCTCGGTGAAGTAGCCGGGCGAGCCCGGCAGCCGCTGCAGCTCGCGGACGAGCCGTTCGGCCTCGGCCGACACGCGCGTCGCGTCCGCCTGCACGTAGCAGCGGGCGAGGACGTACGCGTAGGAGTTGTGGTCGTTCGCGGTTACCTCGTAGCCGGCGGCCTTCAGCGCGTGCCCCACGCGCGACGTGCCGCTGAAGAGGTCGCCGACGACGCGGACGCCCGGCATGCGGCGGACGACGTCCGTGATGAGCGGGACGAGCGCCCGCTTCGAGCCGAGGTACTTGATCACGCCGCGCCGCTCTTCGCGCTCGACAAGCCGCTCACCTCACAACGCCCGGACGAGGCCAGTATGCGGCAAAGGGGGCGGCGCGGGCGGTCGCGGGGTCAGGCGCCAGCGCGCAGCGCCTCCGCCAGCGTCGCCGGCAGTCCCGCCGCGATCACCGCGGACGCGACGGACCCGACGTCGTAGCCGACGCGGTGGACCACCGAGCCGACCCAGGACTCCCCCCCGCCGGCAGGTTCGAACACCTCGGCCAGCGGAGCCGGCTCGGCCGCGTCGAGAAGCACGACCTCCACCCAGCACGCCCTCGGGTCGCCGTCCTTCGGCTTGCCGACGGAGCCGGCGTTGACGTAGTGGATCCGACGCCCGCCCGAGCCGTCCATCACGCGGTGGTACGGCATGTGGACGTGCCCCACGCACACGACGTCCGCCTCGGCGGACTCCGCCAGACGGACGAGCTGGCTCTCGGGCCTGTCCGGCATCAGGTACTCGTTGATCTTGCGCGGGCTCCCGTGCGCGAGCAGGACGCGCAGGCCGCCCATCTCGAGCCGTCGCAGCTCCGGCAGCGACGCCAGCCACGCGCGGTCCTCGTCGGAGAGGATGGCGTCGGTGAACTTGTACGAGGCGTCGCCGTCCGCCTTCGCCTCCGGCGTCGCGTAGAAGCATCCGCAGCCCTTCCTGCGGAAGCCGATCCCGTCGTCGTAGTTCCCGCGAATGCACGGGATCCCGCGCTCCCTCACGAGTGCGATTGCGCCGCGCGGGTCGGGACCATAGCCGACGAGGTCGCCCAGGCAGAACACCTCGCGGACGCCCGAGGCATCGATGTCGGCGAGCACGGCGTCGAGCGCCGTCGAGTTGCCGTGGATGTCGGAGATGAGCGCGATCCTTCGCATCTAGGAGTCCTCCAGCCCGGTCGCCGTTCCTGCGTCGAGATGCCCCGCCGCCCGGCCGCTCACGCGCTGCCCTCGGCGGAGTGAGGGGCCAGTGACGCGAGCTCGCTCAGAAGCGGCTCCAGCGCTTCCGAGACGAGCTGGTAGTACACCCACAGCCCGCGCTTCTCGGCCGAGACGAGCCCGGTGTCGAGCAGTACCCTCATGTGGTGGGACACCGTGGGCGCGGATAGGCCGAGGCGCTCGGCGAACACGCACGCGCACACTTGGTCGCCGCAGCATCGCGAGTCCCCGGCTCCCGCGTCGGTCGCCAGGAGTCTCAGGATCTCGCGGCGGGTCTTGCTGGCCAGCGCCCGGAAGAGCAGGTCCGTGCGCCCGTCGTTCGTCGGCATCGGCCTCTCCGAGGGATGATAACTTCGACACACGTCGAAGTAGTATAGCACCGCGCCGGCGCCTCCCCTCTCGAGCCGCTTCGACGAGGCACGATCCCTGCAGGAGCGCC
>JAJZPX010000096.1 GCA_021811025.1 Actinomycetes bacterium | reverse complement strand
CACCCCGGGATGGTCCGCTGCGCCCACCACACGTACAGCGTCCCCACGAGCGACTGCGCGCCGAGCGCCGCGAGGAGCACGACGGTGAGCATCATGAGGACGAAGTCCCACGCGCGGCGGGAGCGCGGCTCCGCCGGCAGCGGAAGGCCGTCGGGAGCGATCCCGCCCGCGGCGTCCTCTTCGACGCCCCCGGGCTCCGACGGCGTGAGCTCCTCCTCGTCCGCCATCTCCCTCACCTCATCCCGCGACCGAGTGCGCGCCGGGAACGACGTACGTCGTCAGGTACGTGAGCACGAGCGCGGCGAACGACAGCACCGCGAGCGCCGCCACCCACTTCCACATGCCCTCGCGCCGCAGGTACAGCCGCCCGTGCAGGTACGCCGTATACAGCAGCCACATCATGATCGACATGTTCACCTTGCCGGACCACCACCACGCCTCGCCGCGCCACGACATCAGCGCCCAGGGGAAGCCGAGGAGCATGCCGACGGTCAGCGGCAGGTAGCCGAGCCGCGCCCACCGGTACGCGGTCGTCTCGAACGCGCCACGCCGCTCGCGGATCATGAGCACCACGGCCGCGAAGCTCACCACGAAGGCTCCGTAACAGAAGAACAGCAGGGGCGGGTGCACCCACATGTACCAGGTGTTGTAGTAGTACAGCCGCATCGCGTCCATTTGCTGGAAGGCGCCGAACCAGGCCTGCGCGTTTCCCGACGCCTGCGCGGCGAGGTAGCCCTTCAGCATGCCGAGGAAGTCGGGCAGCGGGCGAGTGAACGGCTGCCCGATCAGCACGGCGCCGGCGGTGAGCGCGGCGACGAAGCCGCCGAGGTACGGTGCCATCTCGCCGGCGTGCCGTCGCGCGAGAAGCGCCATCACGGTGAGGATCAGCGCCCAGACGTACAGCTTCTCGGACTCGGTCCACGGGGCGACGAAGATGCGGCCGGTCACCGCATGCGTGCGGGGGTCGACGAGGGCGCTGGCCAAGTACAGCTGCCAGTGGAACCACACCAGCAGCCCCTCGCCGGCGATCAGCAGAGCGGCGAGGACCGCCAGCGAGCCGCGCAGCCACTCCCGCCTCAGCGGCGTGACGGCGAGGCCGAGCACGACTGCCGACGCGGCGAGAAGCGCGGCGGAGAGCGGGGTCCCCGCGAGGCTCAGGATCCGTTGAGCGGCGTCGACGAGCGCGGTTGGGTCGGTCGAGGGCATGCGCGCCTTCCGGTCGGCATCGCGTTCGAGTATATCCCCGCACGGCGCGGGGTTTGCTGGTCCGCACCTCGGGCGCTACACTTCGCTCCGTGGCTCCCGGCAGAGCGCGCGCCCGTCCGGTACGTGGAAGGTACGTCTTGAGCCCGAGCCGTCTGGCAAAGACCTTGATACGCCGCCTTCGGGTCACTTCTCGAGAGCAGCCGACGCAATACGACATCGAGGCGCTCGAGGAGAACGTCCGCCGAGTCCTGCTGGTCATCCGGTTTCGCTGGATGCTGGTCGCGGCGCTCGCCGTGTTCTCGCTCGCGTCGGCCGCCATCTACAGCGCGGAGCCGTCGATCCCTCGCTCGTCGCTCGTCGCGAACATGTCGATCCCCGCTGCTGCGCTCGCGTTCGTGCTGGCCTACAACACGTACTACCAGCTCACGGTCCGGTACCTCGGCAACATCGCCGTCCTGAACCACGCCCAGCTGCTGTTCGACACGCTCGTGATCACCGTCCTCGTCCACTTCAGCGGCGGCGTGTACTCGTGGTTCTATCCCATGTACGCGCTGATCGTGCTGGAGTCGGCGTTCATCTTCACGCGCTCGCGCGACACCTGGCTCGTGGCGGCGGTCGCCGCCGCGGCGTACGGCGGGGCGATCTTCGCCGAGTACGCCGGCGTGATCCCGTCCGTCGCGCTGCCGTACGTCACCGGAGGCCTCGAGCATTCGGCCGCCTACGCGACGGTGCGCGTCCTCTGGGTGGTGGCGGTCCTCTCGGGCACGGCGATGATCTCGCTGCAGATGATGGCGCTGGTGCACCAGCGCGAGATGCGGCTGTCCGCGTCGTCGATGACGGACGAGGCGACCGGGCTGCACAACCGCGCGTACTTCCAGCACAAGCTCGCGAACGACGTGCAGCGGGCGCGCTGCTATGCCATGGGCCTCGGCGTGGTGCTGCTCGACATCGACGCCTTCGACGCCTTCAACCGGCGGTTCGGGATAGAAGCGGGCAATCGGATGATTCGCGAGGTGGCCGAGGTGCTGAGGTCCGAGACCTGCACCTGCGCGGACTGCGCCGCGGCCGAGCTCAACACTATCAGCCGCTACGGCGGCGAGGAGTTCGCCGTCATCGTGCCGCAGGCTCCCGGCATGGCGATCGACGCCGTCCGCGCCGATGCCCTGGCGCTCGCGGAGCGGCTGCGCGCGAAGATAGGTGCGCTGCGCGTGGACGACATGGGCGTGACCGTGAGCGTCGGCATCGCCCACTTCCCGAGCGACGGGCGGACCGCAGCAGAGCTCATGGCCGCGGCCGACCAGGCGGTCTTCGCCGCGGCCGCCGCAGGAGGGAACCGAGCCGCCTCGTCGTCCGAGGAGCACGACTCGGAGGCGGCGCTCTAGTGCCCGTACGGACGGCGATCGCCCGCGCGGCCTGCTCGGCGGCGCTCGGGCTCCTGCTCGCCGGCGTGCCCGTGCTCGTGCTGCAGGCGCCGTTCGTGACGCGAACGATGGTCTCCGCGAACCACGACTCGTCCTCGGCCGGTCTGCCGCTTCCCTCCGCGCTGCGTGCCGCCGAGTCAGTGCGCGTCTACGCGACGGACCCGGCGGCCCCGCCCCTCCCCGCCGCCGTCGACGGCCGGCCCGGGTTCGACGAAGCCGCCGCGAGCCACCTGCGCGACGTCCGCAACGTCCTCGTCGTCGCGCGGCTCGTCACGCTCGCGTCCGGAGCGCTGCTCGCCCTCGCTCTCGCGCTGGCGCTCCCAGCTCGGCGGTATCGGGACGCGGCATGGGTGCTGCGCGCCGGCTCGCTCGGCACCGTCGCGGTCGCAGCGGTCGCGGCGGCGGCCGGCGCCGCGAACTTCGACCGCTTCTTCGAGCTCTTCCACGGGCTGTTCTTCGCGGCCGGGACCTGGACGTTCCCGTCCGGCACGCTGCTCATCGAGCTGTTCCCCGAGCCGCTTTGGGCAGAGCTCGGGATGCTGTGGGCCGTGGGCGTCCTTGCCGGGGTCGCCACGGCTCTGATTGCCGCGGCGGCCGTCTCTCGCCTCGCACGTGGCGCTGTCGCCCAAGATGTGTAAACTTGATTGAGGACGAAGGGGATGAGCTACGCCCGCGCGCCGCGGGCGCGCACGTGAAATCCGGTTCTCCGAGGAGGTGGATTGAAGCATGGCAGCCAAGGAAGGGTACTGCGTCAAGTGCAAGTCCAAGCGTGAGATCAAGGACGCTCAGGCGATCACGATGAAGAACGGGCGCCCCGCCACGCAGGGCACGTGTCCCGTCTGCGGGACCAAGATCTTCAAGATCGGCAAGTAGCACTTGTTCTCCCGGCGCCTTCAGCCGGTTGATCGAAACGGGAGCCGCGGCCTCTAGAGTCGCGGCTCTCGCCGCTGGGCGGGCGGATTTGCCCTCGGCCGAGCCGACGGCCTACAATGTCGCACGCGTTTCGCGGGCGTAGCTCAGTTGGTAGAGCATCAGCTTCCCAAGCTGAGGGTCGCGGGTTCGAGCCCCGTCGCCCGCTCCAAGCATCCATCGGCCGCCCCGCCCGGGCGGCCGTCGTTCGTCCGGGGCCCCTCGCCGGAAGGAATCGCCTCCGCCCGCGTCGAAGTCTCACTGGAACCAGGGTGAGGACGCGATAGGGGAGGCCATGGGGGCAAGCCCTGAGGACAAACGCACGCAGCACGGTCTTCGCGCCGTGCTCGCCACCGCCGCCGAAGGCCTCGTCCTGGTCGGCGCGTCCGGCACCGTCCGGCTGATGAACGAGGCCGCGCAGCAGCTCCTCGGCAGGCAGCGCGGCCAGGTCGTCGGCAAGTCCTTCGAGGCGATCGGGCGACAGCCGCTGGTCGAGGCCGTGCGCGACGTGCTCGCCTCGCCCGAGGCGGGGGAGCGCTACGTCGAGCTCCGCGTGGACGGGCGCATCCTCGCGTGCCGCGCCACACCTTTCGAGGCAGCGCGGGAGCAGGGCCTGACGGTCACGATCCGGGACGAGACGGAGCTCGCGCGGCAGCGGGAGCGCGCGGAGGCGATCCTCGGCTCCACCGGTGACGGCCTCATCGTCTTCGCGCCCGACAACACGCTCGAGTACATGAACCCCGTCGCGGCCGAGATGCTCGGGGTGGCGGCGGACGAGTGGGTGGGACGCCGCACGACCACGTCCGAGCTCCTCGGCCTGGAGGCGGCCGCTCCCGGCGAGGCCGCGTCGTGCTGGGACATGCGGGGCTGCGAGGAGGAGACGTGCGCGGCGTGGCACGCCGGGGACCTTCGCTGCTGGCTCGCACCCGGCACGCTGTGCGAGGGGGAGCCGAGGACGTTCCGCGAGAAGATGAGCGACTGCTACAGCTGCGACGTCTACCTCCGCAACAGCCGCATCCTCGAGGAGTGCGGGATGAGCTTCGTGCGAGAGGTGGCGCTCGCGGAGCCCGTCGAGCGCATCGTCAAGATCAGGACGAACCCTGTGATCGACACGTCCGGCGACTACGTCGGATGCGTCAAGAGCCTGCACGACATCACGGCCGAGCGCGAGATCTCGCAGATGAAGAACGAGTTCGTCTCGACCGTAAGCCACGAGCTGCGCACGCCGCTGACCTCGATCAAGGGCTACGTCGACCTCATCCTCGAGGGCGAGACGGGCGAGATCAACGAGATCCAGCGCGAGTTCCTCGGCATCGTGAAGCAGAACTCCGACCGCCTCGTCGCGCTCATCAACGACATGCTCGACATCTCGCGCATCGAGTCCGGCCGCATCCACCTCAAGATCGAGCCGCTGGACGTGGGCGACCTCGTGACGGGAGTCATCGACACGTTCAAGGCGGTGGTGTCGCAGACGGGCCACAAGCTGGCCTGCGGGCTGCCCGAGGACCTGCCGCTCGCGGCCGGGGACCGCGACCGGGTGGGGCAGGTGCTCATCAACCTCGTGAGCAACGCGATCAAGTACAGCCCGTCCGGGGGCGCGGTGAAGGTCTCGGCGCGGGAGCGTGACGGGCAGCTCGTGCTCAGCATCGCCGACGAAGGGATCGGCATCAGCCGGGAGGACCAGGAGCGCCTGTTCGACCAGTTCTACCGCGTCGACAGCTCGCTCACCCGCGAGATCGGCGGGACCGGCCTCGGCCTGTCGATCTGCAAGACCATCATCGAGCTCCTGGGCGGGCAGATCTGGGTGACGAGCAAGCTCGGCGAGGGGTCCACCTTCAGCTTCAGCCTGCCCGTCGCGCCGAAGGAGCTGGTGCGCACGCCGACGGTGGAGGGGCCGCTCGAGAAGGGCGGCAGGGTGCTGGTGGTCGACCGGAGCCCGGAGATCGCGAACCTCATCGAGATCTACCTGCGGCGCGAAGGCTACGACGTCGTGAAGGCGTTCACGGAGGAGGAAGCCATCCGCAAGGCGCTGTCCGAGAAGCCGGACGTCATCACGCTGGACGTGATGATGGAGGGCGTCGACGGGTTCGACCTGCTCCAGCGGATCAAGGAGAACCCCGACACCTCGCAGATCCCGGTCGTCATCCTGTCGATCGTCTGCGACGAGGGGAAGTGCTGCAGGCTGGGCGCGGCGCACTACCTCGAGAAGCCGATCGACCACGAGAAGCTGCTGAAGATCGTGAACGACCTCGTGGCCGCGAAGGAGTCACCGCTGGTGCTCGTCGTCGACGACGACAAGCACATCGTCGACGTGCTGTGCCGCAACCTGAAGAACCGCGGCTTGGCGGTGGCGTCCGCGTTCAACGGCCTGGAGGCGGTCGCGGCGGTCGAGACGAAGAAGCCCGACTGCATCCTGCTCGACCTGCGGATGCCGGAGATGGACGGCTACCAGGTCATCGAGCGGCTCAAGGGCAACGCGGAGACGGCCGACGTCCCGATCGTCGTCATGACCGCCTACCACTTCGACACGCAGCGCACGGACATCCTGCACCTCGCGGCGGAGCAGGTCGCGAAGCCGTTCGAAGCCGAGCAGCTGGTCGAGAAGGTGACCGGGCTGCTGCAGAGAGAAGGGACGACGTCGTGACGACCGTCATGATCGTGGATGACGAACCGGACATCCGCCGGCTCGTGTCGTTCTCGCTCAAACGGCACGGGCTCGAGGTCATCGAGGCGAACGACGGGCTGTCGGCATGCGCGATGGCCGAGACCGAGAAGCCGGACCTCATCCTAATGGACGTGATGATGCCGATCATGAACGGCTTCGAGGCGAGCCGCAGGATCAAGGAGAACCCGGCGACGGCCGGCATCCCGATCGTGATGCTGTCGGCGAAGAGCCAGACCTACGAGCAGGAACAGGGTCTACAGACCGGGGCGATCCAATACATCACCAAGCCGTTCACGCCGGCCGAGCTGGTCGGCCAGGTGACGAGCCATTTGTCGGGAAAGGGGTAGAGGGCGATGCCGAAGGTGCTGGCCGTCGACGACGAGGCGTCGATCCGCAAGCTGGTGACGGTGACGCTGCAGAACCGCGGGTTTGTGGTGGACACCGCCTGCGACGGGCAGGAGGCGCTCGACAGGATCGCGCTCGACCCGCCCGACATCGTGGTGCTCGACGTGATGATGCCGAAGATGACGGGCTGGGAGGTGCGGAAGCGCCTGCGCGCGGGCGAGAAGACGAAGGACCTCCCGATCGTGATCCTCTCGGCCGTCGGGGAGTTCGAGGCGCAGCTGCAGGGCATGGAGTCCGAGAGCGACGACTACATCACCAAGCCCTTCTCGCCGCAAGCTCTCGCGGACCTGGTCGAGGCGATGCTCGACCCCAAGAAGAAGGAGCACCTCGCGGGCGAGCACTCGAAGAAGGCCGCGAAGCTCCGTGCGATGGTCGACATCATGCACCGCGCCCACGACAACGACTGACCTCGCCGGCCCAAGGGCGGTCGCTCGTGGGTTTGGGTTTCGCTCGCGCACGGAGACCGGCGGCGTCCACGGTCAGAGGCTGAGCCCCGACGCCATTCACCGGAAACCGTGTTGACTTGCTTGCCCCGGCCGCACGCCCGCGCTAGTACTCGACTGCATAACTACTAGCACGTAACTGCCCCCTCGGACGTGGTACTATCTTCCTAAGGAGAGGAGGTACCGTGTCCAGAAGAAGCCCGTATGTCATCGAACTCAGCGGCGAAGAACGGCGTGTTCTGGAGGAACGGGCGACGAAGT
>JAJZPX010000095.1 GCA_021811025.1 Actinomycetes bacterium | reverse complement strand
GTCGAGGTACATCGAGGACTGCCGGTTGCGCTCGAAGCGCAGGACGCGCAGCTGGCCGACATCCTCGACCACGATGTGGTGGTAGGCGGAATCGCGCGAGAGGTGCATGGCGTCAGCATAGCGGAAGGCACACGGCCGCACGCATTCAAGTCGTGCACCGACGAGGCCGGCCCCGGCACCCGACCGGACGCCGGGGCCGGCCTCGCTCGCCTTACTTCAGCGCGTCGTTGATCTCGATGCGCGTCGCCTCCGAGACGGCCGCGTCATCGCCGAGAATCCTGACGTAGCCGATCTCGGAGCGGTGGGCGTGCAGCGTGTCGCGGACCGCCGGGTGCAGGTGGTCGGGATAGGTGAGCAGCACCACGGAGTTGAAGCGTCCCTGCATGACGCCTCCTGAGAGCGCGTCGGGGAAGCGGGTGCCTACGCCGACCGCCAGCCCGTTCCACTCGAGCCCCTGCGAAACGCCGTACTCGGCCACGGCGATGGCGGTGCGGTAGCGGTCCGGGCCCGCCAGACGCGCGACGCTGCCGATGCCGGCTACGCTCGCGACCTGCGTGGCCACGTCGCTCGACACGCTCTTGACGCCGCCGAGGATGTGTACGCCGTCCGCGCCCATAGCCACGAGCGCCTCGGATGCCTCGGCCGAGAGCGAGCCGGGCGCCGTGAGGACGATCGGGCGATGGAGGCGGTCCGCCAGCGGCGCGGCTGCGATCGCGTCCGGGAAGTCCTCGCCCGTCGCCAGGAACACCTGTCCGCTGAACTCCTCGTGCGACTTCAGGATGTCAGCGGTGGTCTTCGCGACGAGCGCCGCCGTCGCGTAGCGATTCCGGCCGCCCAGGCGGATCACGTGCTCGGAGCCGCCCAGCGCGTCGGCGAGCGCTCGCGCGACGTCGGCCGAAACGGCGTTCTCGTCGCCGAGGACGTAGACGTCGGAGACGCCCAGGCGGTCGAGCTCAGCGAGCACGGCGGGCGGGATCGCGCCGGGCCTGGAGAGCAGCAGCGGGCCGTCGACCGCGCCCGCGAGGGCCGATCCGCCGGCTACGTCTGCCCACTCGTCGCCGCGGCAGATGACCGCCGCGCCGGCCCCCTTCGGGAACGCGACCTGCGAGGTGCGGACCGCCGTGTTGTAGCGGTCCGTTCCCTCGATCGGGATGATGTCGCTCGTCACCGCGAACGTCACCGTGTGCGTCGCTTCGACGTTGTCGGCGTTGTCCACGGACCAGAACTCGAGCGTGTGCTCGCCGGTTGTCACGACGTGCACGCTCGTGCCGCTCACCGCGCCGGCTCCGTCGAGCTTCGAGTACGTCGCCTTCACGCCCGTGATGCCGTCGGTGGCGGTGAGGCTGATGACGGCCTCGCCCGAGTAGCTCGCGACGGCGTCCGACGTGGTCGTCGGTGCCTGGCTGTCGAGCGCGTGCACGGTGATGGTGACGGTTGCCGGCCCCGACTCGGCATCATGGATGTCCCACAGGAAGTACCTGAACGCATCCGTGCCGTGGAACCCGGGGTCGGGCGTGTAGGTGAACGCGCCGTCAGAGCCGGCATTCACCATGCCGTGGCCGGCAGGCGTCCACCCGATGATGCTGTCGAGCGCGTCGCCGTCCGGGTCGGTCGCGTCCGCTTTCAAGCCGGGTGCGGGCACGCTCAGCGCCACGCCTTCCGTCGTCTCGTACGCGTGCTCGGCCGCGACCGGCGGCTCGTTGACGTTCGAGACGTGGATCGTGAAGTCCTGGTCGAAGGTGTTGTCGCTCTCGTCCGTCACGCGCACGGCGATCGAGTAGCTCGGCTTCGCCTCGCAGTCGAAGGGCTGGGCGGCCCGCAGCTCGTCGCCGGAGATCGTGAACGCCGAGGCGTCACCGGTGGCGAGCAGCGAGTACGTGAAAGAGGTCGAGTCGACGTCGGTCGCGGTGAACGTGCCCACCACGCTGCCCGTCGGCTCGTTCTCGGCGATCGTGTCGTTCGAGATCGAAAGCGCGGTGGGCGCGTCGGCGACGGGCGCGACGTCGATGGTCACGGTCTCGGCCGACGACGAGCCCTCGGCGTTCGTCGCAACGTACGTGTATGTATCGGTCCCGTACCAGTCGGCGTCCGGCACGTAGGTGAACCCTCCGTCGGACGCGAGCGTGAGGGTCCCGTGCGACGGGTCGGCGGCGACGCTCGCGGACATGCCGGGTCCGATGCGCAGGATCCCCATGCCCTTCGGCAGCATCCCGGCCAGCGGGTCGCTGTCGTTGCCCAGCACGCCGGGCGCGAGCACCGTCAGCGTTGTGTCCTCGTCCGTCGCGTAGGAGTCCGGCGCGGTCACCGGCGGCTCCAGCGCGTTCTTCACGTTGACCGTAAGCTCCTGGTAGGCGTACGCACCGAGCTGGTCGCTGGAGCAGACGAACACGGTGTACGTGCTCTTCGTCTCGTAGTCGAAGGATTCGGCGGTCTTGAGCTGATCCCCGTCGATCGCGAACGCCGAGTTGTCGCCCATGCCCGCCGGCAGGGAGTACGTGAAGCTCGTGGAGTCCACGTCCGTCGTGGTGAGCGTCCCGACAACGCTGCCCGCCGGCTCGTTCTCCGCGATCGTGTCGTTCGAGAGCGCGACCGCCGTCGGCGGATCGTTCACCGCGTTCACGGTGATCGTCACCGTCTCGACGGCCGAGGGACCCGCCGCGTTGACCGCCGTGTACGTGAACGTGTCGGTGCCGTTCCAGTCGGCGTCGGGGGCGTAGACGAAGCCGCCATCGGAAGCCAGCGAGAGGCTGCCGTGCGACGGCGAGGCGCCGACCGTGGCAGTCATGCTGCCGCCTTCGGGGTCGGAGTCGTTTCCGAGGACCCCGGCGGCGGCGACCGTCAGCGGCGTGTCCTCGTCGGTGACGTAGGAGTCCGGCGCGGTCGCCGGCGGCTGCGGGTAGTGGATGACGACGTCGGCGGTGCACGCGGCCTCGACGTTGCCCGCGTTGTCCGTCGACCACCAGGCGACGGTCGTCGTTCCCTCGGCCGAGATGCTCACGGCACCCGCGTACGTCTGGGCCGCGCCGCCGTTGAGCGTGTAGTACGTGTGCGCGACCCCTGAGACCGTGTCCGTCGCCGAGAGCGTGAACGTCACCTCGCTGCTCGACGCGCCGCCGGGAAGGCCGTCGATCGTGGTCACGGGCTTGCCGGTGTCGACCTTGAAGCTCGCTGTCTGCGTCGCCTCCTGGTGCAGCCCCGCGTCCACCGACCAGAACGAGAGCGTGTTGCCTCCGGGCAGCATGGTCGTGAGAGCCGAACCGTCCCAAGCCGCCCAGCCGGAGCCGTTGAGTGAGAACGCGGTCGTCGCCGGCTCGTTCGTCACGAACGTGACCGTCGGGGTGGTGACGTACCAGCCGTTCGCGCCGTCGGGGGAGTACGGCGAGAAGACGGCCGTGGTGTAGGGGGCCGCGTCGGCGCTGCGGATCACGTACACGTTGCCGTCGTTGCACGAGACCGCGACGTCCGGCCGGCCGTCGCGGTCGAAGTCCGCGGCGGCGATTCGCTCGAGCTGGGCGCCGCTGCCGCTCGGATCCACGCTGGCGACCTGCGTGAAGACTCCGCTTCCGTTGTTGTCGAAGTAGCGGACCGTGCCGTCGATCCCCGAGGTCACCGCGTCGAGGCTCCCGTCGAGATCGAAGTCGACCAGCGCGACGTCGTAGACCGCCGCCGAGGCCGTCAGCGTCCCCGCCGACATCGTCCCGGTCCCGTCGTTGAGCATCGGCTGCAGGCCGGAGGTGTAGCACGCGGCCATGAGGTCGGTCTTGCCGTCGCCGTTGATATCGCCCGCCGCGATGCCCGACGGGCTGCCCGGAAGCGTGGCGCTCAGGGAGGTGAACGATCCGGTCAAGTCGCCCAGGCCGATGCGGAGCGAGCCCGCGCTCGAGACGCCGGCCACGTCGGGCACGGCGTCGCCGTTCAAGTCCGCCGTGACGACGTCCCGGAGGGCATTCCCGAGCCCGGCGGCGTTCACGGCCGAGAGGCCGCCGTCACCGCTGCTGTGGAAGAAGACCGACGTCGAGCCGGAGTCGGCCGCCGAGAAGGCGTCGACGATGCCGTCGCGATCGCCGTCCACCCCGACGCCGGCCCAGCATCCCGTCGCGTCGGCCATCGCCATGACGGCGAACCCGCCGCTGCCGTCGCCGAGCGACGATTCCGCGAGCGCGGTGTTGAACGAGAGGAGGTCCGGCACGCCGTCGCGATTCAGGTCGCCCACCGCGATGCCGCCGTCCGACGAGATCCCCGCGGTCGTCCACGAGCTCATCGCGCCGTGCCCGTCGCCCTTCAGGATGCTCATCTCGGCTGCGCCGGCCCCGCCCACGGCGAGGTCGGTCTTGCCGTCGCGATCGAAGTCCCCTGCCGCGATCGATTGGTTCGCCCGCCCCGTCGAGACGCTCGAGACGTGCAGGTCGAGAGAATGGCCGATCGCGGAGGTGTTCGGCAGGATGCCGATGTTGTTCGACCAGCTCGAGTTCAAGTTCGAGGTGACGAGGTCGGGACGCCCGTCGCCGTTCACGTCGGCGACGCTGATCCCGTCGAGCCCGTACGCCCAGGAGCCGCCGTAGCCGGGCTTCACCTGCACCGGGAAGTTCCCGGACCCGTCGCCGAGCAGCACGCTGATCTCGCTCTGCATCCCGCTCGATAGCTGTCCGCCGAGGACGAGATCGAGCGCCCCGTCGCAGTTCACGTCGGCCGCGGCGAGGTCGTTGACGTTGAATGTCACCGTGATGTCGCGCCTGTGCACGAAGTCGCCCGAGCCGTCGCCGTCCCACAGGCTGACGACGCTCCTGTTGCGGTAGATGAGGGCGAGGTCGAGGATGCCGTCGCGGTTGAAGTCGGCGAGGATCGGCCGCGTCGGCTGACTGCCTGTGGGCAGGTCGGGGAACGCGGTGAACCCGACCCCCGTGCCGTTGCCGAGCCGGATGTCGAGGGTGGCGGATCCAAGATTCGCGACGACGAAGTCCTGCTTGCCGTCGCGATTGATGTCTCCCGCAGCCGCCGACCAGGAGTTGTAGCCGATGCCGGTGACGACGCTCGCCATCGTGAACGTGCAATCGCCGTTGCCGAGGTAGATCTTCACGTTGTCGAATTCCCCGGTGCCGACGATGAGGTCGGGGATCGTGTCGCCGTTGAGGTCGGCGATGCGGAAGTAGGTCAGCATGTACGGCAGATCGATATAGCCCACGACGTTCAGCCCGCCGGCGCCGTCGCCCCTGGCGATGGTCAGGCCGTGGCCGTTGCCCCAGGTCGTCGTGCAGACCGCGTCGACGTTGCCGTCACGGTCGAGGTCCGCCATCTGGGCGTCCGAGCAGGGTATCGTCGTGACCGCGCTCGGGGTGAATCCGCCCGAGCCGTTGTTGAGATACGTCCGCAGGTAGCCGTCCGCTCCCGAGTTGTACATCGGCACCACGAGGTCGGGATGCCCGTCGTTGTTCAGGTCGGCGAGCTTGTGGGAGTAGGCGTAGTAGCCCGAGCCGAGGTAGCTCGGCCCTCCGAACGAGGCCGCCGGTGCGGCGGACGCCGCCTGCACGGATCCGAACGCGAGCAGGAACACGCACAGAAGGAGCGAAGCGAGCGCGAGGCGTTTGAGCACGGCCGTCCCCTTTTTCTTTCTTTGTCCCGGAGTTGATTGGACTATACGCGCCCTTGGCTCGTCCTTCCAGCACGGCGCGCTGGCCCTCGCGCCCCGTTCGGCGATAATGGACGCGTTCGCACGCGCCGCCGAGGAGCCGACCCATGATCGATCGCTACACGCGCCCCGAGATGGGCCGCATCTGGTCGCTGGAGAACAAGTTCGAGATCTGGAAGGACATCGAGATACTCGTGGCGGAAGCGGAGGCCGGGCTCGGCATCATCCCTGCCGAGGCCGCCGAGGCGATCCGCGACGGCGCCGCGTTCGAGATCGAGCGCATCGACGAGATCGAGCGCGAGACGAACCACGACGTCATCGCGTTCCTCACGAACATGGGCGAGCACATCGGCGAGCAGAGCAAGTACCTGCACTACGGCATGACGAGCAGCGACCTCGGCGACACGGCGCTCTGCTGCCAGATGACGCAGGCGATCGACATCGTCATCGAGGACGTTCGGCGCCTCGGCGAGATATGCAAGCGGCGCGCGTTCGAGTTCCGGCACACGCTCATGGTGGGGCGGACGCACGGCATCCACGCGGAGCCGATGACGTTCGGCATGAAGTGGGCGACGTGGGCGTGGGCGTTCAAGCGCAGCGAGCAGCGGCTGCTGCGCACGCGCGAGCAGGTCGCGGTCGGCGCGATCTCCGGCGCCGTCGGCAGCTACAGCAGCCTGGACCCTAGAGTCGAGGAGCACGTTTGCCTGAAGCTCGGCCTCTCGCCCGAGCCGGCGTCGACGCAGGTGATCCCACGCGACCGGCACGCGCAGTTCCTCGCGGTGCTCGCCACCGTGGCCTCGGTCGCGGAGTGGGTCGCCACCGAGGTCCGCGCGCTGCAGAAGACCGACACCATCGAGGCCGAGGAGCCGTTCGCGCGCGGGCAGAAGGGCTCATCCGCCATGCCGCACAAGCGCAACCCGATCACGGCCGAGCGCGTGTGCGGGCTCGCGCGCGTGGTGAAGGCGAACGCGCAGGTCGGGTTCGACGACGTCGCGCTGTGGCACGAGCGCGACATCTCGCACTCCTCAGCCGAGCGCGTCGTGCTGGCGGACAGCTCGATCGCGCTGGACTACATCCTCGACAAGCTCGCGTGGATCCTCGACGGCCTGCAGGTCTACCCCGAGGTCATGCGCGCGAACCTCGAGAAGACGCGCGGCCTCATCTACTCGAGCAAGGTGCTGCTGGCGCTGGTCGACGAGGGCCTGCTTCGCGAGGAGGCGTACGCGATCGTGCAGCGCAACGCGATGAAGACGTGGGAGGCCATCCAGCACAACCGCCCGGGCGAGGCGTTCCGCGACAACCTCGAGGCGGACCCCGAGGCGAGCGAGCTGCTCTCGCGCGACGAGCTCGACGCGCTCTTCGACCCGCACGCCTTCCTGCAGCGCGTCGGCGTCATCTTCGATCGGCTGGAGGCGCTGGAGTTCTGAGCCGCGGCGTGCGCGTGGTGGGCCGGACCGCTACCCCTCGATCCTGTAGACCGTGTCGTGCTCGCGCACGTGCTCGCCCAGCCTGATCCCGATGTCCTCGCCGGCATGCGCTTCCTGGACCTTGTGATGGTCGATCTCCATCGAGCCGACCTGCTGCTCGACGTCGCTCGTGTGGCCGAGGACGTGGATCTTGTCGCCCACGTGCAGCGTCCCCTGGTCGACGTGGATCCCGGCCACGCTCAGGTTCCCGTACCAGTGCGTCACGTGTCCGATCGGCTGCTCAGCCATCGCTCACACCCCTTCCGCCTCGCTCACGCCGTTGA
>JAJZPX010000094.1 GCA_021811025.1 Actinomycetes bacterium | reverse complement strand
TTGCAAGGCACTCAAGGGACGCCACCGTTTGGCCCTTACCGGAACCCCTATGGAGAACAACCTCACGGAGATCTGGTCTGTCTTCGACTTCCTCATGCCCGGCTTTCTCGGCCCGCACAAGCGCTTTCAGACGAAGTACGAGCGGCCGATCACCTCCAGAGGCGATCAACAGGCACTCGAACTGCTCAAGCGACGCCTCAACCCCTTCATGCTCCGCCGGGTGAAGGAAGATGTAGCCCGTGAGTTGCCTCCGAAGACGGAGATCGTCTCCTACTGCGACATGACTCCCGCCCAACGAGCGCTGTACCAGCAGGTCTTGAATACCTACCGAGGCAAGGTACTGCAATCGATCGCCGACAAGGGAATCGAGCGATCGCAGATCACCATACTCGACGCGCTCCTCAAGCTCAGGCAAGTCTGCAACCATCCGAGCCTTCTGAGGCTCGCCGCCAACAAGGTCAAGACCTCAGGAAAGATGGGCCTCTTCCAGGAGATGGTCGAAGAGCTGGTGAGCGAAGGCCACAGGGCTCTGGTGTTCAGCCAGTTCACAGGGATGCTGTCGATCCTGAGGAAATGGCTCGACCACGAGGGGATCGACTATTGCTATCTCGACGGCCGTACGCGCAATCGGCGGAAGGTCATCGAAGCTTTCAACGAAGGCGGCGCGACGCTCTTCTTGATCAGCCTCAAAGCGGGCGGAACAGGACTCAACCTGACCGCAGCCGACTATGTCGTCCACGTCGATCCATGGTGGAACCCCCAAGTCGAGGCGCAGGCGACCGATCGCGCCTACCGCATAGGCCAGGACAAGCACGTCTTCGTCTACAAGATGATCACCAAGGACAGCATCGAAGAGAAGATACTCAAGCTTCAAGATCGCAAGAAGGAGCTGTTCAACAGTCTCCTCTCACCCGAAGCCGGTATCGGGAAGAGCCTCACCAGGGGGGACCTCGAAGAGCTGTTCTCCTAGACACGTGCGGTTCGTCCCAACAGTCACCATCATCGCTGCTTCACGTGCTCTGTGCCTCAAGTCGCTTCGCGCGTTCATCTACAGACACAGGAGATCACCTCGTCCAGCTAACGGGTTAGCGGATGAGCCGCGGCTTCCCCGCACCACTGCTTGCACTCAGTGTACGCCGCCGGCTCGATCCGTCTCTTAGACGGGTCCCCACCGGCGCCCGTTCGGCCATTCCCGCCGAGTTGCGATGCGGACAGAGGGCGGTCGCAGGAGGGAATAGATTAATAATACGTCGTAAGAACGCTATAGTTCCAGGCTATAGGCGTCGATAGAATGATAAGTCATCGAAAGATGTCTCAGGTTCGCAAGCAGAGTCCTCGTCGACGAACACGGACCGGCCCGCCGAACGAGGCTCGTGCTGTAGCGGCAGCGCGATCAGGTTGCCGAAGCCGCCGCGCGGAAGCGTGTCTTGGCTCGGAAAGAGCCTGTCGTACGAGCGCAACGACAAGACGTGACGGCGGCGTGCGGCGAGCGTGAGGAGCGCCGTTCCGAGTCGACGCGCCAGTGAAGCAGGGATCGGCTCGGCGAAGAACAGCCACGCGTGCGCTCCCGATCCGGACCGTGAGATCTCGACATGGCAACTCAGGGACGAGCCGCTGGCAGCTGCGCGAAAGGCCGCGACGTCCTCCCGCCACGTCGCGTCGTCGAAATCGATCGCGAGGAACCAGCAGATCTCATCTTCAAGCATCGGATAGACGCCGAGTGTTGAACGACCGGTCAGATGGTCTTGAATCGCGACGTCGTCCAGCTCTACGAGCTCACGGTTGGCGCATTCAGCGCACTTCACGCGTCGCTTGTCACACAGGCCCGACTTCCATTCGTTCGCGCACACTGGCGCATACCCGCTTGCCCCCGTGCGGCTCTGCCACCGCTTGGCGTACACGTCCTCTCGGCCGTGGAAGAGGGAGCGAAACAGCCCGATCTTGAGATGCGCGGGCGACGCGGAATCGACGGTGGGAGCCGAGGGCGTCGACTCGGGCTCGCTCTCCGAATCCTCCGGTTCTCCCAGCCCCAACATCCGCTTGAGGCGAGCGTTCTCCTCGGCAAGCAGAAGGTTCTGCTGCCGGAGCACTTCGAGTTCGTCGTGATCGTCCGGAATGCTCATCGCGTGCTAGAAGTTCACTGGTGACGAGCAGGAATGCTTCGCGTCGGAGGCGCTACTCGCGTGTCAGCGAGCGGGCTGGCGAGCCTTCGCTCGAGATCGGTGAAGGCAGCGATCACTTCGGGCGCCTCGAAGGCGCGGTTGCGCCTCCCGATCGTGATCTGGCGAAGAATCCCTGCCTGCACCAAATCGTCGACGGCCATGTTCGCCACCTTGAACGTCCGTCCCAACAGGCGCGCCGCGCTATTCACCGTGAGGATCGGAATGCCGGCCAGAGAGCGCAGAAGAAGGTCGGTGGAAGAGCCGGAACGGACCTTGCCGAGCCTTGCCCGCCACGTCTCCTCCATCGATTGTGCTTCCTGCTCGAAGCGGTTCGCATCTTCCACAGCCCTTGAACAAGCTCCGGCGAACAGACTGACCCATCGGTTCAGCCCCTCATACGCCTCCTCAGAGCTTGCGTCGCCGATGTAGCGGTACCCGGTCAACGCCTCGAGATAGTCAATCGAGTACGTCGCCAGGATGAGCGACACCGGAGGCACGACCCGGGGGGCCAGCCCCCGGCGACGCAAGATGAGATGGATTAGGGCTCTTCCTGCCCTCCCGTTACCGTCGACGAAGGGATGGATCGTCTCGAACTGTGCGTGCGCTATCGCTGCCTGAACGACTGCCGGAACAGAGTCCCCGTTGCAGAACTCGCAGAGGTCTTCGAGCAGTGGCCTGACGTGTTCATGGGGCGGCGGAACGAATTGGGCAGCGCACGGGTTATGCGCGCTACCACCGATCCAGTTCTGCTCCTCGCGAATGACACCGCCGTATCGTTCGTGTGGGGTACCCCCCAGAAGCCGCCTGTGTATGTCACATAGCGTCTCGAGCTTGATCGGCTTTCCCTCGCCCGACAGGCTGACCGCCATCACCATCGCGTTGATGTTGCCGAGCACCTCGTCAGCTGTCACATCCCGTGAGCTCAGACCGACTTCGTGCGCCGCCTCGGCCCTGAGCAGCCTTCGCGCGCCAATCGTCAGACCCTCGATCCACGATGATGCAACCGACTCCGCGCGCAGAAGAATCCGTGCCAAGGCCTCCATGTCGAGCAGCGTAGAGGCCTCTCGATTCAGCCGCATGATGGCCGCCTCGGCATCCGCCACGTCTGCGGCAGTTTCGCCGCTCAGTCTGAAGTCTCTTCGTTCGAGCCGATCAGGAATGTACGGGTGGTACGTGCAGGGACGCCGGTCTCTGCGGGTCAGGCCGGCACCGTCCGACATCCAGATCTTCTCAATGAGTTCTGCCACGAATCCTCCGCCGGCACCCACGACACGTCCCTGTTGGAGGTCCAGGTTCAAGATCCATCACGGGGCTGCTGTATTGGACGATAAGTCATAAGGTCCAATACGGCAACGGCTCGTTGTGAAGTGCGCCTCCGTCACGTCAACGCCGCGAGATACGGGCGGATCACTGACTCGATTCTGTCGACCTGTGCGTAGAGCAGGATCTCGAGCGGTGTAGCCCTTCGCCGGGCGATGACCTCCTGCAGAGCCTCGACAGCCGTATCGAGCCCGATCCTTCCGCGGTACTTGAAGCAGTCGGCGACGGTCTTGCCGACACAGAACGCGCGGACGCGCGCGCGAGACGACCTGCTCTTGAACTCCGGCGCGATAGACCGCCTCTGACATGTTGAACGCCTGCACCGGCGGGTTAGACCGACCTGTTTATGCAGGCAGGTCGTGGCAGCAAGTGGTGCCCCCAAGGGAATTCGAATCCCTGTTGCCGCCTTGAAAGGGCGGAGTCCTTGGCCGCTAGACGATGGGGGCGGTATGGGCGATGCAAGTGGTGGGCCGTGTAGGTCTCGAACCTACGACACCCGGATTAAAAGTCCGGTGCTCTGCCAACTGAGCTAACGGCCCCGCCGGCGCACGGCCACCGATTATAGCGTGCGATGACGCTTCGCGCACTCGCACGCTCGTCGGGATCGAGGCTGACTCGCTACGCTCTCAGGTCATCCCGCCTGATGACGCGAAGCGCATCACGGGCTCCGCGGGATCGAGCTGCCGCGACTCGTTACATCTCCCCCTCCTCGGGTAGATGCCGCGCGAAGCCGACGCGTGTGAGGAGGAGCCGATGAACGAGCGGGAGACCATCCAGAAGCTGAACACGCTGATGCATCTCGACCGGGAGGCGGCGCGGCTGTACACCGAGGTGATCCCGACGATCGGCGAGAGCGACGTCGCAATGGACGTGCAGCGCTTCCGCCGCGACCATGCGCGGCACGCGGACGAGTGCTGGCAGGCGATGCGCGACCTGGGCTCGGACGCGCAGCCGGCGATCCCGGAGCTTGACGACTTCATTCGCATGCACGAGGACGCGGTCGCGAACTCCGGGTATCTCGATACGTCGCTGATGTCGCTGTTCATGCTCGAGGAGGCGGTCAACTTCGAGTACGCCGAGTCCGCGCAGGACGACTACCCGGGCAACGTGAAGGAGCTCATCCAGCAGCACCTCGCCGAGGACAAGCAGCACCTGCAGACGGTGCGCGACGACCTCGTGGCGGCCTCGGACGTGGCGACGAGCGTGCGGTTCGGGGTGTAGCGCGTCCCGCCGCCCGGCTAGTGCCGGAAGTGGCGCACGCCGGTGAAGACCACCGCGATGCCGTGAGCGTCGGCCGCCGCTATGACCTCCTCGTCGCGGATCGAGCCTCCGGGCTGGATGACGGCCGTGGCGCCCGCCGCCGCGACCACCTCGAGCGCGTCCGGGAACGGCATGAACGCGTCCGACGCGCAGACGCTGCCCGCCGCACGCTCCGCGCCCGCCTTCTTCACCGCGATCTCGGCCGAATCGACGCGCGACATCTGTCCCGCGCCGATCCCGACGCCCGCGTAGTCCTTCGCCAGCACGATCGCGTTGCTCTTCACGTTCTTCGCGATCCGCCATGCGAACAGCAGCTGCTCCCATTCGGCGTGCGTGGGCTCGCGCTTCGTCACCACGCGGAACGTCGAGCGCTCCTCCGCCACGGCGTCCGCCGTCTGCACGAGCATCCCGCCGTCGACCTTGCGCATGTCGAGGCGCCCCACGCCGTGGTCGCGGCGCGCGCCCGTGCGCATCAGGCGAATGTTCTTGCGCGCGCGCAGGCGCTCGAGCGCGTCGGCCTCGAAATCGGGTGCCACGAGGCACTCGACGAACAGCGAGCCGAGCTCTTCGACGAACGCGACGTCGACCGGCCGGTTCACCGCGATCACCGAGCCGTACGCAGAGACGGGGTCGCACTCGTACGCCTTCGCGTACGCTTCCGCCAGGCTGCCGGCGATGGCCGAGCCGCACGGGTTGGTGTGCTTGATGATGACGCAAGCGGGGTCAGCGAAGTCGTTCGCCGCCGTCCACGCCGCGTCGAGGTCGAGGATGTTGTTGTGCGACAGCTCCTTGCCGTGCAGCTGCTCGGCGCGAGCGAGCGAGTGCGCGGGCGCATCCGCATCGCGGTAGAACGCCGCTGCCTGGTGCGGGTTCTCGCCGTAGCGCAGCTCCTGCACCTTCAGCAGCCGCAGCCTCAGGTCCTGCGGGAACGCCCCGCCGTCCTCGAGGTAGCCGAGGATCGCCGCGTCGTACGCCGAGGTCCGCGCGAAGACCTGCAGGGCCAGCCGCCGCCGCGTCTCGGCCGAGGTCGCCCCGCCGTTCGCCTGCATCTCCTCGAGCACCGCCGTGTAGTCCGCCGGGTCGGTCACGACCGTCACGGACGCGAAGTTCTTCGCCGCCGATCGCAGCATGCTCGGGCCGCCGATGTCGATCTGCTCGATCGCCTCGGCCTCGGCCACGCCTTCGCGGGCCACCGTCGCTTCGAACGGATAGAGGTTGACGACGACCATGTCGATCATGCCGATGCCGTGCTCGGCGGCCTGGCGCATGTGCTCCGGCTTGTCGCGACGCGCGAGCAGCCCGCCGTGCACGACAGGGTGCAGCGTCTTGACGCGGCCCTCCATCATCTCGGGGAAGCCCGTGATCTCGTCGATGCTGCGGACCTCCAGGCCCGCGTCCGTCAGCGCCTTCGCCGTCCCTCCGGTCGAGACGATCTCGACCCCGAGGTCCGCGAGCGCCTTCGCGAACTCCACGATACCGGTCTTGTCCGACACGGAGACGAGCGCGCGCTTGATCTGGACGAGCTGCACAGCGGCTTCACCCTTCCGGGACGAGCGGTTGCGGTGACCCTCATTGTAGCCGAGGGAGCGGCGCCGCATCGCTCACGGCTACGGCTCGATCGGCCGCCACTTGCCGCCAACGACCTTGTACGCCGAGATCGCCTTGTTCGACGTGTCCCCGTTCGCGTCGAACGTCATCCTGCCGGTGACGCCGTCGAACTCCGTCGACCTGATCGCCCTCGCGACCTTCTCGCGGTCGGGTCCCGCCTTCAGCACCGCCTTCACGAGGACGCGCGCCGAGTCGTACGCGTAGCTGTCGTACGGCCCGGGCTCCTGCCCCGCGTACGCCGTCGCGAACGCCTTCTCGAATCGCGCTCCTCCCGGCTGGCGCTCGAGCGGCAGCCCGAGTGCCGTGCAGAGATCGCCCTCGGCGGCGGACGCCCCCGCGATCTTTACGTACTCGTCGGACTGGAGCATGTCCCCGCCCACCAGCGGCACGTCCAGCCCGTCCGCCTCGGCCCGCCTCGCGATCAAGGCGCCTTCCGCCTGCGAGCCCCCGTAGTAGATCGCCTGGAGCTCCCCCGCTTTCAACCTGCCAACGACTTCCGCGAAGCCCCGTCGGCCGGGCCGGACCCGCTCGCGACGCACGACCCTTCCCCCTCCCGCGCGGAACTCCCTCGTGAACTCGTCCGCGAGCCCCGCGCCGTATGCGGTGGAGTCGTCGACCACCGCCACCCTCGTGAGCCCGAGCCGCTCGAGCACCAGCTTCGCCGCCGCCGCGCCCTGCTCGGTGTCCTTCGCGACCATCCGGTTCACCTCGACGAACCCCTCCGCGGTCAGTTGAGGGTTCGAGGAGACCGAGACCATCGGTATGCCGGCACGGTGGTAGACCTTCGACGCGGGAATCGAGCAACCGGAGTTGAAGTGCCCCACGACCCCGGCCACGCCCGCGGAGACGAGCGAGTTCGCGACGTTGACGGCCTGCTTCGCATCGCCGCGGTCGTCGGCCGGCCGGAGCACGAACCGGTAGCCCGCCCGCTTCACCTCAGCCGAGGCGTTCGCCTCGTCGATCGCCAGCTGCGCGGCCTTCCTCATGCTCGTCCCGTAGACGGCGTTCTCGCCCGTGAGCGGCGCGGCGAACCCGATCGTCACCTTCCTCGGCCCCGCCGATGACGAATCGCGAGGCTGACGCGGCCCGGAGCATCCGGCGGCGAGGAGGGC
>JAJZPX010000093.1 GCA_021811025.1 Actinomycetes bacterium | reverse complement strand
CGCTAATGCCGTCGACGAGCCGCGAGGCGGCGTCCTGGGCGAACTGCAGCTGGGGGTCGTCGAGGCTCGAGCGAAGGCCATGTTGCGCGGCGGCGTAGACCAGGACGCACACCGCCGTCAACCCGATGGCTACGGGAGCCCAACTGCGTAAGGCGGACAGGACTCGTTCACGCATCACGCACCTCCGGGGCCGTTCCCCTCCAACGACGCGTCCAGTATCTCCCTGACTTCCCCGAACGAAACGCGTGGGGAGAAGCTGCCGGACGAGCGCGCCGGGTGTGCCCTTCGGGAATTGAGACGGAGCCCCGACGACGAGCGTCAGGGCCCCGCTGGATATCTGGTGGACGAGAAGGGATTCGAACCCTCAACCCCCGGCTTGCAAAGCCGATGCGCTCCCGTTGCGCCACTCGCCCGTACGCGACGCGTAAGTATAGCACCGGTCCGCCGGCGCTATTCGAAGCGCGTCTTCCACACGCCTAAGCCGATCGTGAGCGCGGCGATCCCGAGCAGCACCGCGCACGGCAGCGACGCCGCCTCGAGTCCCTGGTGGCGCACGACGACGTCGGTGAGGCCGCGCATCGCCCACCCCGTCGGCGTCACCATCGCCACGTGCTGCATCGCCGGGGAGACGATGTCGATCGGCCAGTAGCAGCCCCCGAGCATCGACAGCGCCACCGCGGCGATCGAGCTGATCGCCGCGAGCTGCGAGCGCGTGCGGACGAGCGACGAGGCAAGCACGCCGATCCCGGTCGCGGCGAGCAGGTACGCGCCGAGCACGGCGAGCAGCGCCACCGGATCGTCGCCCCACGGCACGCGGAACGCGAGGACGCCCAGGCCGATCAGGATCGCGGCCTGCAGCGCCGCCGACAGCCACACGCCGAGGACCTTGCCGCCGAGCAGCCCGCCGCGCGTGAGCGGTGTCGTGAGCAGGCGCCGCAGCGTCCCGAACTCGCGCTCCTCGAGGATCCCGCCCGCGGCCGTCATCGCCGTCATCATCACGAACATCACGACGAAGCCCATCGAGTACTGCGTGTTGCCCTCGGCCGTGATCGAGTCGCCGCGCACCTTCGACGGCGTCACCGCCTCCGCCACGACGTTCACCGGCGGCACCGGCTCCCACCGCGCGTCGGCCGTCGCGTACAGCGACTCGAGCGCCGGCAGCTGCTTCAGGTACGGGAAGTACGACGCCATCTGCGCCTCCGCGTGGGCGTCGTAGTCTCTCACCGCCTTGCCGGCGGGCAGCAGCTCGTTCCGCGGGTCGTTCCCGGGGATGACCAGCGGCTTGGCGAGGAAATCCTGCCGCACCTCTCCGACCGTCGCATACGCGTGCTCCGCCGCGAGAGCGTCGGCGGACAGCCTCGTCGCGATGCCGTCGACGACCTCGCGCACGGCCATCGCCTGCTGCTGCGACTCCGGGTCCGTGGCGATGGTGACCGGCGCGTGCGGCGCGGGCTTCAGGGCCTGCGCGGAGGCGCCTGCGAACGCCCGTCCGAATTCCGGCGCCACGACGACCGCCGCGACGGCCTTGTGGTCGGCCACGAGCTTGCGCGCGGCCGCCTCGGACGTCGTCTCCACCGAGAGGCCGGGGCTCGCAGCCAGCAACCGCCCGACCTCGCGCGAGCGCGCCGTCCCGTCGCCGTCGGCGAACGCCACCTTCACGGTCGTCGCCGACTTCGCACCGAACGCCATGCCGAACACGAACGTCAGCAGGACGGGCAGGATGACGACGCTCACGAGCTGCCCGCGGCTGCGAAGGATCTGCGTGACGTCGAGCCACGCCAGGGAAAGGATGCGTCTCACTCGTATCTCAACCTCGCTGCGCCGATGACGAAGAACAGGAGCGCCATGCCGGCGAGCGCCGCCACGTTCGGCAGCACGGCCGAGGCGGACGCGCCGGACTGCAGCGCGCGGAAGCCGTCGAGGCCACAGCCGGTGACCGTGAGGTAGTGCACGGGCTGGATCCACTTCGGCAGGATCGCGATCGGGAAGAAGCTGCCGCCGAGAGCGGCCTGGACCTGGACCATCACCGGGCCGATGCCGCCCACCGCGCGCCGCGACTTCGCGAGCGAGCTGATGAGCACCGTGAGACCGGTCACCGCGAGCACGACGCCCGCGCCGACCAAGAGCGTCCCGAGGGGGTCGCCCCAGCGCACGCCGAGAGCGGTCGTGAACGCGACCAGGACGCCGAACTGCGCCATCCCCAGCACGAAGACGCCGAACATCTTGCCGCCCACCACCTGCCACCGCCGCGTCGGGGTCGTGAGCAGCCTCGGCAGCGTCCATTCGACGCGCTCGCCCACCATCGAGAACGCGCCGTACATCGCGCCGAACATGAGGAACATCACCGACATGCCGGCGGCGTAGTAGTCGAGCGCCTTGAACTCGCCCGAGGCGGTGCCCGCGGCCTGCTCCTGAACGGCCACTCTCTCCAGCGCGCCGTCCGCCTCGGCGGCGTCTGCGGCCTCCCGGACGTAGCGCTCGAACGTCTTCGCGTCGCTCAACATGTTCGAGGCGCGGAGCGCGCCGGCCGTCGTTTGCGCCACCACGGAAGCTGCCGATACGCGTGTGCCGACGGAGCGGACGACGCTCCGGAACACCGACGCCGACAGCTCCTGCCCCGGGTCGGTGTACAGCTTCATCTCGACGGGCGCGCCCGCCTCGAGCTTGGCGGAGAGGTCGCGGGGGATCACGAGCAGCGCAGCCAGGTCGCCACGCTCCACACCGGCTCGCGCCGCCTCCGGCGGCAACGTCGTCGTGACGCTGAAGAGCTTCCGGAGGCGTTCCTCCTTCGTGAACGCGTCGCTGACGCGCGCTCCTAGCGTCCCGGCGTCCTCGTTCACGATCGCGACCTTCACGAGCGTCCCGCCGCTCCCGCCGCCCGTCATCGAGCCGAGCGCGGAGCCGAGGATGAGGATGAGCACGATCGGCATCGCGAGCAGCACGGCCAGCGCTGGCACGTCCCGCGACATGACGGTGAGGTCCTTCAGCCCCACCTGCAGCAGTCTCCTCACGGCGCGTCAGTCCCTCAGGGACGTGCCGGTGAGGTGCAGGAACACGGACTCGAGGTCGGGCGCCTGGACATCGACCGAGTGGACTCGCGCGCCTGCGTCCGCGAGCGCGCCGAGCACGGACGCGAGCACACGGCCGCCGTCGCGCGACAGCACCTGCAACGACCCGTCCGCGCGCTCCACGCGCTCGACGCCCGCGACCGCGCGCACGCTCTCGAGCGCCGCCTCGGTGGACTCGTCGACCGCGATCGTGACCACGTCCATGTCACCCACGAGACCACGCAGCTCCTCCTTGGTGCCGCACGCGACGACCTTGCCGTGGTCGACGATGGCGACCCGGTCGCAGAGATGCTCGACCTCCTCCATGTAGTGGCTGGTGTACACGACGGTCATGCCCTCGGCGTTCAGCCGCGCGACCGTCTCGAGGATGTGGTTGCGGCTCTGCGGGTCGATGCCCACCGTGGGCTCGTCCATCAGCAGCAGCTTCGGGTGGTGCAGGACGCCGGCCGCGATGTTGATGCGGCGCTTCATCCCGCCCGAGTACTTCTCGATACGGTCCTTCGCCCGGTCGGCGAGCCCCGCGAGCTCGAGCGCCTCGGCCACCCGCTCCTTCAGCAGCGCGCCCGAAAGGCCGTACATCCGCCCCCAGAACCGGAGGTTCTCAATCGCCGTCAGCGTCGGGTACAGCGCTATCTCCTGCGGCACCACACCCAGCACCCGCTTCACGCCGCCGGGATCGGTCCGTACCGAGTGCCCGTCGACCTCGACGTCGCCCCCCGACGGCTCGAGCAGGCAGCTCACCATCGAGATCGTCGTCGTCTTGCCGGCGCCGTTAGGCCCGAGCAGCCCGAAGATCTCCCCCTCGCGCACCTCGAAGCTCACGCCGTCCACGGCCGTCAAGTCGCCGTAGCGCTTCGTCAGGCCGGCAACGCGCACTATGTCGCCCACAGGCGTACTCCCTCCTTCGGAACGCCGTCCTCGACTCTACGACTACTCCCCGCGCCTTCGCCATGGACGGACGGGCGGTTCTCGTCCTGCCCGGGCGGCCGGGCGCCGAGGAGGCAACGAAGGTTTCATGCACGCTTCGCCACCCCGCAACCTCGCCGAAACACGCGCCGCGCACAATCCGAGACGACCGCGGGTGATCGCCGCGGGAAGATGCCGTCCAACGACGTACGGCACGTCCGGGAAGCCTTGCGGCCGGCACGAGCGGGCCGCGAAGACACGAAGGAGGTGCGGCAGTGACGTCGTTCATCAGAGGTCTCGCGACAGACCTCTCACCGCCCGACTGGCGGAGACGTCATCTCCCCGGGATCCTCAAGAAGGCGGCGGTCAAGACCGCGATCATGACGGCGCTGCTCACGCTGCTGATCGTCGGCCTGGCGTTCGCCGATCCCAACGGCTCCGCCACCGGCGGAGCGGCCGACGTCGTCGCGAAGACGGCGGGCAGCCCGACGCTCAGCGAGGTCGCCCAGGACCTCGGTCACCTGAAGGTCGGCACCAACCTGTTCTTCCTCATGATGGGCGTGGCGCTCATCTTCTTCATGCAGGCCGGCTTCGCGATGGTCGAGACCGGCTTCTGCCGCGCCAAGAACGCCGCGCACGTCGTGATGACGAACTTCATCATCTTCGCCACCGGCGGCATCGCGTGGTGGGCGGTCGGGTTCGCGCTCGCGTTCGGCGGGTTCGGCGCGCTCGGCACGTTCGGCGGCAACGCCGCGCTCGGGGGCGTCTTCGAGATCGCGAAGGGCTGGGGCGTCTTCGGGACGAAGGGCTTCTTCCTCGGCGGCAACACCTACGACGTGGCGGTCGCCGGGATGTTCCTCTTCCAGCTGGTGTTCATGGACACTGCCGGCACGATCGTCACCGGCGCGATGGCCGAGCGCTGGAAGTTCTCGGCGTTCTTCGTCTTCGGCTTCTTCATCTCGGCGTTCACGTACCCGCTGTACGCGAACTGGGTGTGGGGCGGCGGCTGGCTCGCGCACCTCGGCACGAACCTCGGCCTCGGCCACGGCGTGCTCGACTTCGCGGGCTCCTCGGTCGTGCACGCGGTCGGAGGGTTCTCGGCGCTGGCGGGGGCCGTCGTGCTGGGCCCCCGGCTCGGCAAGTTCAAGAAGGACGGCACGCCGAACGCCATCCCCGGCCACCACATCCCGATGGCCATCTTCGGCACGATCATCCTGGTGTTCGGCTGGATGGGCTTCAACGGCATGAGCACGCTCGCCGCGACCGACCTGCGCTTCACGGTGATCATCCTCAACACCATCCTCGCCGCGTGCTTCGGCGGCGTCGCCGGCCTGCTCACGATCTGGAAGATCACGGGCAAGCCCGACCCCTCGATGAGCGCTAACGGCATGCTCGCCGGCCTCGTGGCGATCACCGCGCCGTGCGCGTTCGTCAGCCCCCTCGGCGCCGCAGCGATCGGCGCGATAGGCGGCGTGCTCGTGGTGTACTCGGTACTCTTCGTCGAGCGGGTGCTCAAGGTGGACGACCCGGTGGGCGCGGTGTCGGTGCACGGCGTCAACGGCCTGTGGGGCATGATCGCGCTGGGCCTGTTCGCCGACGGCACGTACGGCGACGGCTTCAACGGCGTGGCCGGCGCGGTCCGAGGACTCCTCTACGGCGGCGGCTTCAACCAGCTCGGCGCGCAGCTCATCGCGGTCGTGGTCGTGGCCGCCTGGTCGTTCGGCGTGATGTGGGTGTTCTTCACAGTGCAGGACAAGATCATGGGCATCCGCTCCTCCGAAGCGGACGAGCTGGCCGGCCTCGACGTCACGGAGATGGGGCTCTCCGCGTATCCCGACTTCGAGCGCGGCGGATACGACGGGATCGAGGGCGGCCCAGGCTCCGGCAAGCCGCACACGCGTCCCGCTGGGGCGCCGGCCCCCGTCGGAGGTGAGGCGTGAGATGAAGCGCATCGAAGCGATCATCCGCCCGGAGAGGGTCGAGGAGGTCAAGATCTTCGTCTCGCCCGTAGAGGAAGCGATCCGCATCCGCACGGGCGAGGTCGGCGCGGCGACACTGTAGCGATCGCGGCACGCACGCTCGGGGGAAGGGGTGGCCCGCCCCTTCCCCCTCCCCCTATCGTCGGGAGGCCGACATGGCGACCGAAGCCGGCAAGATCCTCCTCGAGCTGTTCGTGATCTTCGCGGCCGCGAAGCTCGCGGGCGAGCTGTTCGAGCGCATGAGACAGCCCGCCGTCATCGGCGAGCTCGTCGCCGGGATCGTCCTGGGGCCGTCCGTGCTCGGCCTCGTGCGCTCGGGACCCGTACAGGAGACGATGTCGACGCTGGGCGTCGTCGTGCTGCTGTTCGCCGTCGGGCTCGAGACGCGGGCCTCGGACCTCTTCAAGGTGGGGAAGACGGCCTTGCTCGTCGCGGTCGTCGGCGTGATCGTCCCGTTCGCGCTCGGCTTCGGATACCTCTCGCTCCTCGGGCAGCCCGCGCGCACGGCGCTGTTCGTCGGCGCCGCGCTCGTGGCGACCTCGGTGGGGATAACCGCTCGGGTGCTCTCCGACGCCGGACTGATCTCGACGCGCCAGGCGCGCATCATTCTCGCGGCGGCCGTCATCGACGACATCCTCGGGCTGCTCGTGCTCGCGGCAGTCTCGGGGATCGGCAGCAGCAGCGGCCCGGACCTCGGGCATCTCTCCCTCGTGCTCGCCATGGCGGCCGCGTTCGTCGGCTTCCAGATGGTCGTGACGCCCCGGCTCGTGTCGCGGAACTCCCACCTGGTCGACAGGCTCCGCGTCGGCAACGCGCCACTGGTCGTCTCGCTCGCGGTCCTGCTGGGCCTCTCCGCGCTCGCCGAGTCCGTCGGGCTCGCCGCGATCGTGGGGGCGTTCCTCGCCGGGATGGCGTTTGCCGAGACGGGCGACCGGTGGAGTCTCGAGGTCCAGACGAGGCCGATCGCGGACTTCCTCGTCCCGTTCTTCTTCGTCGTCGTGGGATCGCGCGTCGACGTCCGCCTGCTCGCCCACCCGGCGGTGGTCGCGCCCGGAGTGGTGCTGGCCGTCCTCGCCGTCGCCTCCAAGGTGATCGGCTGCGGAATCGGGGCGCTGGGCGAGGGGCGGTTGTCGGCGCTTGCGGTGGGAGTCGGGATGGTGCCGCGCGGTGAGGTCGGGCTGATCGTGGCGTCCGTCGGGCTCGCGACGGGCCTCGTGCCCGGCGCCGTCTACGCGATGGTGGTGCTCGTCACGGTGGTGACCACCGTGCTCGCGCCGCCGCTCATGCCGGCGGTCTTCCGCCTCGCCGCGTCCGAGGGGTCGGTACGCTCGAAGGGCACGCATCCCGCGTGCCCTTCCCTACTGGAGTAGGTCCCGGTCCCGGCCTTCGCACCGCTCGAGCATCCCCTCCGAAGGGTCATCCTCGAATGCCGCACCCGCAGGCGTTGCGTCGTCTCGGGGCGGGGCGATCCGGTGCTGCCAGGAGCTTATGCCCGGGTCTTCGGCGGGCTCAAAGGACCTTT
>JAJZPX010000092.1 GCA_021811025.1 Actinomycetes bacterium | reverse complement strand
TCGACAGCGAGGGGTCGGCCTGCACCACGACGTTGCCGCCGTGGCCGCCGTCGCCGCCGTCCGGGCCCATCTTCGGCCGGTACTTCTCGCGGCGGAACGACTTGCAGCGCACGGCGGTGATCCTGCACGTGGCGGACCTGTCCGGCGGCTTCGAGGGGCGGGACCCCATCGACGACCTCGGCGTCGTCAACGGCGAGCTCGCCTCGCACGCGGCCGAGCTCGCCGAGAGGCCGCAGCTCATCGTCGGCAACAAGCTGGACGCTCCGGGGGCTGCGGATGCGTCGCAACGGCTCGCCGACTGGTGCGCTGCCCGCGGGCTGCCGTACTTCGCCGTGTCGGCGGTGACGGGCGAGGGCGTCGACCGCCTCATGCTGGCCGCAGGAGAGGTAGTGCACGACATTCGGACGAGCGCGCCGCCGCACGAGGAGCCGTACGAGGAGCTGTACGTGTACGAGCCGCCGGACGAGCGAGTGATCGCGGTCTCGCGCGCGGACTCGGGCGGCTACCGCGTGACCGGGCGCTCGGTCGAGCGGATGGTGATCATGACCGACATGGAGAACCCGGAGGCGGTCGCGCACCTGCAGAACCGGCTGCGGCGCGCGGGGGTGGAGGACGCGCTCGCGGACGCGGGCGCGCGCGACGGCGACGAGGTTACCATAGGACCGGTGACTTTCACGTTCGAGCGGACCGGCGCGCCGGTCGCAGGAGAGGGAGAGCGGTAGCGTGAGCCGCGTGGTCGTGAAGCTCGGTTCGAGCACCCTGACGGGGGAGGACGGCAAGCCCGACAGGGAGTTCCTGCGCGACCTTGTCGGGCAGATCGCGGGCGTGCGCTCGGAAGGCCATCAGGTCGTGCTCGTCTCGTCCGGCGCGATCGGGGCGGGCCTCGAGGTGCTCGGGCTGGCGTCGAGGCCGGACGACATCCCCACGCTGCAGGCGGTCGCGTCCGTGGGCCAGGCGAGGCTCATCGGCACGTACGCGGAGCTGTTCGCCGATCGCGGGCTGACCGTCGGCCAGGTCCTGCTGACGCGACAGGACACCGCGCACCGCCAGCAGTACCTGAACGCCATCCACACGTTCGAGCGGCTGCTGGCGACCGGCGTCGTGCCGGTGGTGAACGAGAACGACACCACCGCCGTCGACGAGATCCGCTTCGGCGACAACGACACGCTGGCCGCGCTCGTCGGCATCATGGTGAAGGCGGACCTCGTCATGCTGCTCACCGACATCGAGGGCGTCTACTCGTCCGACCCGAGGCTGAGCGAGGAGGCGTGCCTTCTCGAACGCGTCGAGGAGGTCACCGCCGACATGGAGGCGGCGGCCGGCGGGCCCGGCAGCGCCTTGGGAAGCGGCGGGATGGCGACCAAGATCGAGGCCGCGAAGATGCTGATGAAGGCGGGGATCCCGGCGATCGTCTGCGACGGGCGTCGCCCAGGAGTGCTGCAAGACGCGGTGGCGGGCGAGCCGGTGGGAACGCTGTTCGCGGGCGCGGAGACGGGCCTGCGCGGCAGGAAGCTCTGGATCGCGTACGCCAAGCGTCCGGCGGGGTCCATCACGATAGACGATGGCGCGCGCGAGGCGCTATGCTTGCGGGGCAAGAGCCTGCTACCGGCGGGAGTCGTCGGCATCGCGGGGAAGTTCTCGGCCGGCGACGCGGTCAGCATCCGAGACCGGGCGGGGGAGGTCGTCGCCCGTGGCCTCACCAGCCTCTCATCGGCGGACCTCGAGCGCGTGAAGGGCATGAACTCGGCCGACATCGCGCGCGCGTACCCGGAGCTGGGCGGGACGGAGGTCGTCCACCGGGACTGCCTCGTCATCATGTAGGCGCGACACGGGAAGGGACGCGAGGGATGCCCGAGGCACTCAGGCTGGCGACCGCCGCGCGCGACGCGGCGCGGGTCCTGGCGGCGACTTCGACGGCGCAGAGGAATCGCGCGCTGCTCGCCATGGCGCACGCCGTCTCCGACAAGTCGGACGAGATCATGGCAGCGAACGCGGCGGACATGGAGGCTGCTCGCCAGCGCGGCACGGCCGAGTCGCTGCTCGACCGGCTCGAGCTGACCCCGCAGCGGCTGAAGGCGATCGCGGAAGCCGTGAAGGAGCTCGCCGCGCTGCCCGATCCGATCGGCGAGGTCGTCGAGGGCAAGCGCCTGCCGAACGGGATCTGGCTGTCACAGGTGCGGGTACCTCTCGGTGTAGTCGCGATGATTTACGAGGCGCGCCCCAACGTGACCGCGGACGCCGCGGCGCTGTGCATCAAGACGGGGAACGCCGTCGTGCTCCGCGGCGGGTCGCTCGCGATCAACAGCAACCTCGCGCTCACGCGTGTGCTCGCGAACGCCGCCGTCGGCGCGGGGCTTCCCGCGGGGTGCATCGCCTCGGTCGAGTCGACCGACTACGCGGAGGTCAACGAGCTCATGGGCCTGCACGGGCTCGTGGACGTTCTCATCCCGCGCGGGGGCGCCGGGCTCATCAAGAGCGTCGTGGACAACGCGAAGGTGCCCGTGATCGAGACCGGCGTGGGCAACTGCCACGTCTACGTTCACGAGTCCGCCGACGCCGAGATGGCGAAGCGGATCGTGGTGAACGCGAAGTGCCAGCGCCCGGGCGTGTGCAACGCCGCCGAGAGCCTGCTCGTCGACGAGGCGGTGTACGAGCGCGTGCTGCCGCCGATACTGAAGGAGCTCGAGAGCGCGGGCGTGACGCTGGTGGCGGACGAGAAGGTCCGCGGGCTCGGCGCGGTGCTGCGCATCCAGCCCGCTACCGAGGAGGACTGGGCCACCGAGTACCTCGAGCTGAAGATGAGCGTCAAGGTGGTGACCGGCCTCGACGAGGCGATCGCGCACATCAACGAGTACGGGACGCATCACTCGGAAGCGATCGTGACCGAGGACTACGACGCGGCGATGCGTTTCCTGAACGAGGTCGACGCGGCCGCGGTGTACGTGAACGCCTCGACGCGGTTCACCGACGGCGGCGAGTTCGGCCTCGGCGCCGAGATCGGCATCTCGACCCAGAAGCTGCACGCGCGAGGGCCGATGGGCCTCGCCGCGCTGACGTCGACGAAGTGGCTCGGCATGGGGAGCGGGCAGATCCGGGAGTGAGTCGCATCAGGCTCGGCATCATGGGCGGGACGTTCGACCCCGTCCACTACGGTCACCTCGTGGCCGCCGAAGAGGCGCTCGCGCAGTTCCGCCTCGACCGCGTCGCGTTCATGCCGACCGGGCACCCGCAGGCGAAGCGCCATCCCGTCGTCACCCCGGCGAGCGACCGGTACCTCATGACCGTGATCGCCACCGCCAGCAACCCCGACTTCGAGGTGAGCTCGCTGGAGGTGGACCGTCCGGGCCCGACGTACACGGTGGACACCCTGCGCGAGCTGCGGCGCGTCCACGGCGAGGACGCCGAGCTGTTCTTCATCACCGGCGCTGACGCCGTCCTCGAGATGCTGGGATGGAAGGACGCGGGGGAGCTCGGCGCGCTCGCGTCGTTCATCGCCGCCACGCGTCCCGGCTACGACCTCGCGCTCCTGTCGTCGGCGCTCGACCTCATCGAGCGTCCGCCGCACGTCGATCTGATGGAGGTGCCCGCGCTTGCGATAAGCTCGACCGACATCAGGGAGCGCGTCGCGGCGGGCAGGCCCGTCAGGTACCTGCTGCCCGAGCCCGTCGCGGCGTACATCGCGAAGAACGGCCTCTACGGCGGGGGCGGAGCATGAGCGCCGGGCCCTCGTACGCCGAGGCGCGCGCGGCTGTGGCGGCGAGGCTGTCGCCGGGCTCGCTCGCTCACTGCGAGCGCGTCGCGGAGACGGCGGCGGATCTGGCCGGGCGCTTCGGCGCCGACGCCGAGGAGGCGCGGCTCGCCGGGCTGCTGCACGACTGGGGCCGTGACGAGAGCGCCGAGGCGCTGCTGGCGGCCGCGGAGCGACACGGCCTGGAGGTGCACGACGTCGACCGCGCCGTGCCGTATCTGCTGCACGCCGAGGTCTCGGCCGCGGAGCTGCGGGAGGCGTTCCCCGCCCTGCCGAAGGCGGTGGTGGACGCCGTGGCGTGCCATACGTTCGGGCGAGTGGGCATGACCGCGCTCGACGAGATCGTCTACGTCGCCGACACGATCGAGCCGGAACGGGACTTCCCGGGGGTCGAGGACCTGCGCGGGATGGCGCGGGGGTGCGACCTGGAGGAGCTGTTCGTCGCGACCTACGCCCGGTCGGTGTCGGGCGTCATCGAGCGTCGCCGCCCGATCCACCCTGGTACCGCGGCGGTCTGGAACTGGATCGTCACCGAGGCCCGGCCATGAGCGAAGAGAGCCGCCCCCGGCGATCGGACCGCCACAAACGCCGTGAGGCCGAGGTGCCCGAGCAGGCGCCGGGGTACCGCGCCTCGCGGCGGAGCAGCAAGGTCGGGAAGAAGGTCCGGAAGGCGGAGCGCGCGGGCAAGGCACGGGCCGCCGTCGCAGGCGTCGTCGCGAGAGTGGGGCGCGGCGCCGCGCTGGCCCTTGCGGCGGCGGGCGTGGTCCTGCTCGCGGCGGCGCTCGTCTTCACGGCTGTCCTGGCCGTCAACTGGTACGCGCGCTGGTCGGCCGGGAGGGCGGCGGCGGACCGCGCGCGGTCGGTGGCGAAGCAGAAGGTGCGTGAGAACCTGCTCGTCATCGCGGTGCAGGAGAAGGAGGCCACCGGGTTCCTAGCGATGCGGGTCGACTCGAAGGCATCGCGGGTCTTCGGCATCGCCATCCCCGACGGCGCGTTCGTCGAAGTGCCGGGGCAGGGCTTCGAGCGGATCGGGGACAGCTACAAGGGAGGCGCGGCGGTGTCGCTCGCCGCCGTCTCGAACTACCTCTCGGTGCCGTTCGACTACTACGTCACCGTGGACGACGCGGTCTACAAGGCGATGCTCAAGCAGCAGGACGTCTCGGGGCTGAGCGCTGCGCTCATCGCGACGAATCTCGGCAAGGACGGGCGCGGCGAGCTCGACGCGACGCTGAAGAAGGTCCCGGCGAAGAACGTGGGGCTCGCTCCGCTGCCGGTCCGGTCGGTGACGATCGGGGACGTGACCTACTTCGAGCCGCAGCGCGACCAGATCGCGGACTTGCTGTACTCGTGGTGGGGTGTGCGATTCGGCGAGGGCAGGCAGCTGCCGCGCGCGATCGTGTACAACGGGTCGGGGCTGCCGGGGATAGCCGGGCTTGCCGCGCGGCAGCTGATCAAGTCGGGGTTTCGCGTCGTTGACACGGGCAACGCCGACAGGTTCGACTACGCGACGACGCAGATCGTGCTGCTGCGCGGCGACGCGGGGGAAGCGTCGCGCGTTCGGGATATACTCGGAACGGGTGAGGTGGTCAGGAAGGTGGCCGCCCAGGACATCACCGACGTGGTGATAATCATCGGGCGTGACTATAAGCCGCCGTCGAAGTAGACCGAGGAGGGTTCTCGAACTGGACGCAAGGAATTACGCGATTCTCGCCGCGGAGGCCGCGGCGGACAAGAAGGCCGCCGACGTCGTCGTTCTCGACGTCGCCGAACTGCTCGTCATCACCGACTACTTCGTGGTGTGCACGGGCCGGAACGACCGCCAGGTGAAGGTCATCGCCGAGGAGGTCGAGAAGCGCCTGAAGGCGGCGGGCTTGCCGCTGCTCGGCTCCGAAGGAGAGCGTGAGGCCGTCTGGGTGCTGCTCGACTTCGCCGACGTCGTCGTGCACGTGTTCCAGCCGCAGGAGCGCGAGTTCTACCGGCTCGAGAGGCTGTGGAGCTCGGCCCCGCGCGTGGAGCTGCCGGAGAGCGTGACGGGTCCCGAGGAGGCACGGCAGGAAGCCGAGCCCGCCGACGTCAAGTGACCGATCGCCTGCGGCGCTACGCCGTCGAGCTCGCCCTGATCGCCGTCGCGGCCGTGTGGGGCGGGACGTTCGTCATGGTCAAGGATGCCGTCGCGCGCTACCCGTTCTACGGGTTCCTCGGCTGGCGCTTCGCGATCGCCGTCGTCGCGTTCCTCGTCATCTTCCCGGCGACGTTCTCGCGCTTCCGGCCGGGTACCGTCCGAGCAGGGGCGCTCGCGGGCGCGTTCCTCGCGGCCGGGTACGTGTTCCAGACGTGGGGGCTCGAGTCGACGAGCGCGAGCAAGGCGGCGTTCATCACGGGCATGTTCGTGGTGATCACGCCGTTGCTGCAGTTCGTGGTGCTCAGGCGGGCCCCGAGGCCGACCGCGCTCGGCGGGGTCGCCGCGGCCGTCGCCGGGCTGTGGCTGCTCTCGGGCGCGGGCGCCGGAGGGTGGGGCGCCGGCGACACGCGAGTGCTGTTGTGCGCGGTGGCGTACTCGGGCCACATGATCGTGCTGGGCGCGGTCGGGCGGAGGCACGACGCCCGCGCGCTGACGCTGGTGCAGCTCGCGGTCATCGCGGTCGTGTGCGGCGCGATCGCGGCCGTCGTCGAGCGCCCGTCGCTCCCGTCGGGCGTGGAGGTGTGGTCGGCGTTGCTCGTGACGGGCGTGCTGGCCTCGGCGGTCGCGTTCGCGGTGCAGACGTACGCGCAGCGCCACTTGTCCCCCACCCGCACCGCGCTGATCCTGATCATGGAGCCGGTGTTCGGAGGCGTGTTCGGATACCTGCTCGCCGGTGACCGGCTCGGGACGCGCGGATGGGCGGGCGCTGCCCTCATCTTCGCGGGGATGGTGCTGTCCGAGGCGATCGGGGCGCTTCGGCTCGGCGGGGAGTCCGACGCGGTGCTCGAGCCGAGCCTCGAGGGGCCTCCGGCGCCGGTGATGGAGCCGGGGCGGGACGGGGAGGCGTCGGGCCTCGATTGACGGCGTGACGGTGCCGCCCTAGAGTCTTCCTTAGGTTTCCTGTTCGCTGCGCCACCATCTCGGAGGAGGTCCGTGCGCTGGCGACCGTGCTTCGTCGCATGCATCGCGTTCGTCGTGGCGGTCGCGTGGGCCGTTCCCGCGTTCGCGTACCATACCGACGGGCGCGAGGGGACGCACGCGTGCATCGACTGCCACGGCGACGAGCGGGACGCATGGACGGGCGAGGGGCCGCACGGCTACTACAACACGTCGACCACGAAGTGCGGCATGTGCCACACCGTCCACGCCGCCGGCGGCTCGCTGCTCCTCCCTCGCGCGACGATCACGGACTCGTGCTTCACGTGCCACGACAACACCGGCGCGGTCGGGGTGTTCTCGTCGATCGCCGCGCGCGGGGGATCCGTGGCCGCGAGCCACGCCGTCGACGTGACCTCGGCCGTCCCCGGCGGCAGCCAGCCGCTGTCGGCCGTGCTCGGCTGCGACAGCTGCCACACGCCTCACCGCGCGACAGCGGTGGCGCCGTTCCTGCGCGACACGGGCAAGGCATTCTCCTCGACCGAGTACATCTACTCGAACTGCCTTCTGCGAGACGACGTTGGAGGGCACGCGAAGGGCACGTACGCGTCGTACGGCGGCGGCTGGTGCGCGGGGTGCCACGACCAGCGGATGAGCGGCGGGGCGGTGGAGAATCACCCGACGACGCAGACGGTGGCC
>JAJZPX010000091.1 GCA_021811025.1 Actinomycetes bacterium | reverse complement strand
GACAGCTCGGACAAGACCAAGACCGGCATCGGCATCATGCTCGACGCGCAGTAGCCGACGAGCTCTCCGGACGCAGACGCCGGCCGGGTGCCTCGCGGGGTACCTCGTCGGCGGGATGAGCTGCGAGCGCAGCGAGTCTGCTCGATGCCGCCGGGCGCGTGACGGCGCTCCGCGTCCGTCACGCACCCTCTTTGACCGCCGGTTACATCGTGGTAGAATCCCTCGGACGGAAAGACACTTGTGTGCCGCGAGAAGCTGGGCTTGTCCCCGCTTCTTTTGTTCTCACCGAGGGAGGTCGGCGATGGCGGGCAAGGCCGAGGAGCGCATCGAAGCTGCGCTCGCGCCGGTGCTGGCGACGCACGGCCTCGAGCTGGTGGCGGTCGAGCTGGCCGGTGCGAAGCACCTGCCGGTCGTGCGCGTCTTCATCGACAAGGAAGGCGGCGTCACACTCGACGACGTGGCCGACGCCAACCCTTGGGTCTCGGAGGCGCTCGACCGGCTCGGAGAGCCGTCCGGCCCGTACACGCTCGAGGTGAGCTCCCCGGGGATCGAGCGGCCGCTGCGCAAGCCGGCCGACTACGCGCGGTTCGCTGGGAGCAGGGCCGAGGTGCGCACGATCGCCCCGGTCGACGGCCGCAGGCAGTTCACGGGCGCGATCTCCTCGGCCGACGAGCAGGCGGTCACGCTGGACGTCGACGGCACCGAGTTCCGTCTGCCTTACGCGAACGTGTCGAAGGCCCGCCTGCGCGTGGACATCGACTTCAAAGAGGAAGGGAGCGGCAAGCGATGAGCTCTGAACTGATAGAGGCGTTGCGCCAGCTCGAGCGCGAGAAGGGCATCGACCAGTTCGTCATCCTCGACCGGCTCGAGCAGGCCCTCGCTTCCACCTACAAGAAGATGCTGGACCTCGAGAACGACGTCCGCGTGACGATCGACCGGGACAACGGGCGAATCCACGTGTACGAGATGGTGCGCGAGAACCCCGAGGACGAGGAGTCGCCCGTCATCGACGAGAAGGACATAACGCCGCCCGACGTGTCGAGGATCGCGGCGCAGACGGCGAAGCAGGTGATCCTGCAGGTCATCCGCGAAGCGGAGCGCGAGCAGATCTTCGAGGAGTACGTCGACCGCGTGGGCGACATCGTCACGGGAATAGTGCAGCAGTCGGACAGCCGCTACACGCTGGTGAGCCTGCGACAGGGCGTCGAGGCGCTCCTGCCGCCCGCGGAGCAGCCGCCCACGGAGCGCTACGACCACAACCAGCGTGTCAAGGCCTACATCGTCGAGGTGCGCAAGACGGTCAAGGAGCCGTCGATCGTGGTGTCGCGAACGCACCCGGGCCTGCTGCGCCGCCTGTTCGAGCTCGAGGTGCCGGAGATCTACGACGGCGTCGTGGAGATCAAGAGCATCGCCCGCGAGCCGGGGCTGCGCAGCAAGATCGCCGTGAGCAGCCGCGAGCCCGGGCTGGATCCGGTGGGCGCGTGCGTCGGCCCGAAGGGCAGCCGCGTCCGGATGGTAGTGAGCGAGCTGCGCGGCGAACGCATCGACGTCGTGCCGCACAACGACGACCCCGCGACGTTCGTGGCGAACTCGCTGTCGCCGGCGAAGGTCTCGCGCGTCTTCATCGACGAAGGCACGCATACTGCTACCGTGGTCGTGCCGGACGACCAGCTGTCGCTGGCGATCGGCAAGGAGGGCCAGAACGCGCGCCTCGCCGCCAAGCTCACAGGCTGGCGGATCGACATCAAGAGCGAGCAGCAGGCCGCCGTCGCAGGCCTCGCGGGCGTCGCCGCGGCCGGGAAAGAGGCCGTCGAGGAGGACGGCCGTTGCTGCGCGGTAACCACCTCGGGCATCCGTTGCCGCAACAAGGCACGCCCGGGCAGCAGCTACTGCGGCATCCACGAGAAGGAGGCGGAAGGCGAGTGATCAAGCGCCGCAAGAAGCCGATCCGCACCTGTCTCGGGTGCGGCCAGGAAGCCGACAAGCGCGATCTCACGCGCGTCGTGCGGTCGCCCGAGGGCGACGTGGCCGTCGACGAGACCGGCAAGGCGAACGGCAGGGGCGCGTACGTTCATCCGAAGGCCGAGTGCTTCGAGGCGGCGGCCCGCAGGCATCGCTTCGACGCCGCGCTGCGGGTGAACCTCAAGGAAGAAGACGTAGAACGCATACGGCGCGATTTCGAGCGCCTCACAGCACAGAGTGCTGCAACGGGACGGTGACTGGATGCCGAGCATGAGAGTACACGAGCTGGCCAAGGAGTTCGGGATGACCTCGAAGGAGCTCCTCGACCGGCTTGCCGAGATGAAGATACCGGCGAAGAACCACGCGTCGACGCTGGTCGAGGCGTACGTCGACAAGATCCGCAAGCAGCTGGGGCCGGAGATCGCCGAACGCCAGGCCACGCTCGAGGCCGAGCGCGCGAAGAAGGAGGCCGAGGAGGCCGCCCGTCGGGCCGAGGAGGAAGCGCAGCGAGCGCGCGAGGAGGAGGAGCGCCGCGCGCGGGACGAGGAGGAGCGGAGGCTCCGCGACGAGGAGCGCCACCGTCACGAGGCCGAGGAGGAGGCGCAGCGCGCGCGCGAGGAGGCCGCCAAGGCCGAGGAGGAGCGCAAGCGCGCCGAGGTTGAGGTCGCGGAGGCCGCCCGCAAGGCCGCGGAGGAGACCGCACGCGTCGAGAAGGAGGAAGCGGAACGCTATCGCCGTATGGCGCTCGAGGCCGAGGAGGCCGCGAAGCGGCATCAGGTCGCCGCTCCGGCCGGGACCGCGTTCGCGGTGCCCGCCGGCGTCCCGCTCGCCGGAGAGACAGGCGGAAAGCGGAAACGGAAGGCGAAGAAGCCGTCCGGCAAGCGAGAAGGCGGCAGGCAGCCAGGCGCGGCGCAGGCCGTGACGGCGGAGGAGGCCGGCGTCGCCGGCGCATCAGGCGAGCACATGACCGTCCACGAGGGCACGACCGTGGGCGCGTTCGCGGAGATCATCGGACTCTCCCCGACGGACATCATCCGGCACCTCTTCTCGACCGGCGAGATGCTCACGGTGAACCAGCCGATGAGCAAGGCAACGATGCGAAGAGTCGCCGAGGACCTCGGCTACACGATCGACATCGTCTCTCCTGAGGAAGAGCTCGGCGAGGAGATCGTCGACAACCCCCAGGACCTCAAGCCGAAGGCCCCGGTCGTCACCGTCATGGGTCACGTCGACCACGGGAAGACGTCTCTGCTCGACGCGATCCGCGAAACCGGCGTGCAAGCCACCGAGGCCGGCGGCATCACGCAGCACATCGGAGCGTCCGTGGTCGAGAAGAACGGCCGCAAGATCACCTTCATCGACACCCCCGGTCACGAGGCGTTCACATCGCTGCGCGCCCGCGGCGCGAACGTCACCGACGTCGTGGTGCTCGTGGTCGCCGCCGACGACGGCGTCATGCCGCAGACGGTGGAGGCCATCGACCACGCGAAGGCCGCGGGCGTGCCGATCCTGGTCGCAGTCAACAAGATCGACAAGGACAACGCGAACATCGACCGCGTTCGCCAGGAGCTCGCGGACCAGGCCGTCATCCCCGAGGAGTGGGGCGGCACCAACGTCTTCGTGAACGTCTCGGCGAAGAAGCGCGTCAACATCGACGAGCTGCTCGAGATGATCCTGCTCGTCGCCGACCTCCAGGAGCTCAAGGCGAACCCGGACGCCCCCGCCCGAGGGGTAGTCATCGAGGCGAAGCTCGACCGCGGGCGCGGTCCCGTCGCGACGGTCCTCGTCCAGCGAGGCACGCTGCGCATCGGCGACGCCGTCGTCGCGGGCACGAGCCACGGCCGCGTCCGCGCCCTCGTGGATCCCAAGGGCAAGCTCGTGGACGAGGCGCGCCCGGCGGACCCCGTCGAGATCGTCGGACTGGCCTCCGTGCCGTCCGGCGGCGACGAGTTCAAGGTCATGCACGACGAGCGCACGGCCCGCGCGCTTGCCGAGGAGCGCGCGCTGCGACGCCGGCTTCTCGCCGAGGAGCAGGCGAAGAAGCACATCTCGCTCGATGCGATGTTCGACGCGATCCAGTCCGGCATCCAGGACATCAACCTGGTCGTCAAGGCGGACGCGAACGGCTCCATCGAGGCGATCCGGGACGCGCTGTCCAAGATCGATCAGACGGAGGTCCGCATCAACGTGCTGCGCGCCGGGATCGGCGGCATCACGGAGACCGACGTCTCGCTCGCGGACGCCTCGGACGCCATCGTCATCGGCTTCAACGTCCGCCCCGAGCCCAAAGCCAAGGTGCTCGCCGAGCAGACGAAGGTCGACATGCGCCTGTACCGCGTCATCTACAAGCTCATCGAGGACATCAATGCCGCCCGCGTCGGCATGCTGAAGCCTACCATCGAGGAGCAGGACACCGCGCGAATCGAGGTGCGCGAGGTCTTCCGCGTGCCGAAGGTCGGCGCCGTGGCGGGTTGCTACGTCAGCGAGGGTGAGGTCGGCCGCGACGACAAGGTGCGCATCGTCAGGGACGGCACGATCATCTTCGACGGCAGGATCGCGTCGCTCCGCCGGTTCAAGGAGGACGTCCGGTCGGTGCGCGCCGGCTACGAGTGCGGGATCGGCATCGAGGGTTTCCAGGACATCAAGGAAGGCGACGTGATCGAGAGCTACAAGACCGTCGAGGTCGCGCGGGAGGCGTGAGGCATGACGCAGTCCCCCCGGCTCCGCAAGGTCGGCGAGACCGTGCGCGAGGCGCTCGCCGACGTGCTGGAGCGTGACGTCTCCGATCCGCGGCTCGCGCTCGTGACGGTCACGTCCGTCGAAGTCAGCCCGGACCTGCGCCACGCGCGCGTCTTCTTCACCGCCCACGGCGGGGAGGAGCGCTACCGCGAGGCCCTCGAGGGTCTGGAGTCGGCCAAGCGCCGCATCCGCCAGGGGCTCGCGCGGCGCGTGCGGATGAAGTACCTGCCCGAGCTCGCGTTCTCGATCGACACCTCCGTCGACGAGGGCATGCGCGTGGCCGAGGTGATCCGGGGAGAGCACGAGGCCGGACGCGTGCCGCCCGAAGGCGAGGACGAGTAGTGCCGGAGCCGGTAGCCGCGTACGTGGAGGCTGCTCGCGCGCTGGCGGGCGCGTCGTCGGCCGTCGTGTGCGCGCACGTCGATCCCGACGGCGACGCGATCGGCTCGACGCTCGGCCTTACGCACGTGCTGCGCCGTCTGGGCATCGAGGCCGTCCCGGCGCTCGCCGAGGACGCCGAAGTCCCCGAGACGTACTCGTTCCTCCCCGGGTTCCAGCTGCTCCGGCGCGCCTCGGAGCTGGAGCCGCCGCCCGTGCTGGTGGCTATCGACACGCCGAATCCCGAGCGCCTCGGCAGCGGCGCGGCCCTCGCGGAGAAGGCGGGCATGACGATCGTGATGGACCATCACCCCGACAACACCGAGTTCGGCAAGGTCAACCTCGTCGATCCCGACGCAGCCGCGGTGGGTCAGGTAGTCTGGCGGCTCCTCCCGCTCCTCGATCTGCCCGCCGACCCGGACATCGCGCTGTGCCTCTACGTCGCGCTGCTGACCGACACCGGCCGCTTCCAGTACAGCAACTCCGACGCGACCGTCCTGAGAGACGCGGCCGCGATGATCGACACGGGGCTCGACGTGCACGACGTCTACGAGCGCGTCTACGAGAGCCAGTCGCTCGGCCACCTCGAGATCGTCGGGCGGGTGAAAGCGCGCGTGAAGCTCGCGAACGGCGGGCGCGTGGCGTACTCGTGGGTGACCGACGAGGACTTCCGGGACACCGGCGCAGCGCGCGAAGCCACCGAAAACCTCGTCGACTCGATCCGCGTCCTCGGCGGCCCGGAGGTCGTCTTCCTCGCCAGGCTCGCCGGCCCCACCTGCAGGGTCAGCCTCAGGGCGAAGAGCCACGCAGACGTCGGAGGCGTCGCGCGCCATTTCGGAGGCGGGGGTCACGTCGCGGCCGCGGGCTTCTCGTTCGACTGCGACCTCCCCGAGCTGCTGCGCCGGCTGCTCCCGCTCCTTCCCGGTAGCGAGGAGGGCTGACGGTGCGGTCGCGCAGGGGGGCGACGGACCTGTGCGGCGTGCTGGCCGTCGACAAGCCCGGCGGCATGACGAGCCACGACGTCGTGGCCGCCGTCAGGCGAGCCACGGGCGAGCGCAGGATCGGCCACGCAGGTACCCTGGACCCGTCCGCCACCGGTCTCCTCGTGCTGCTCATCGGCCCCTATACGCGGCTGGAGCCGTACCTTTCGGCCGAGAGCAAGACGTACGAGGCCCGCATCGCGTTCGGCGCCGAGACCGACACCGACGACGCCGACGGCGCGGTGACCGCGGAGCGCGAGGTGCCCGAGGACGTCTTCGATCCCGCACGCGCACGGGAGCTGCTCGAGCGACTCCTCGGGCGCTCGATGCAGACGCCTCCGGCGTACTCGGCGATCAAGGCCGGCGGGCGCGTGGCCTACAAGGCCGCGCGGGCGGGAGAGGCTCTGGCGCTCGAGCAGCGCCCCATCGAGGTCTTCGAGGCGCGCCTGCGCGGCGTGGACGCCGGCGCGCGCGCTTGGGACGTCGCGTTCCGGGTGTCCAAGGGCACATACGTCCGCGCGCTGGCGCGCGACCTGGGCCGGTCCGCGGGCACTGCCGCGCATCTCGCCGCCCTCCGCCGCACGCGCAGCGGCGCCCTCGACGTCGCTCACGCGCACTCGCTCGACGAGGTCCGCGACGCGGCCGCTAAGGGCGCGCTGCCCCAGCTGTTCGCCGACGGGCTGACCGCGCTCGCGCTCCCGGTAGTGGAAGCGGATCCGGTGCCGGTGACGGCGGGCCGCAGGCTCCCACGCTCGCTCGCGCCGGCGCTGCCCTCCGGCGCCCTCGCGGCCGTGGCCGCCCGCGGCAGGCTCCTTGCCGTGTATCGCGTCGCGGACCGCGCGCTCGAGCCGGACGCGGTGTTCGGGCAGGCAAACCGATGACGCGGGTCGTCACATACGAGCCGGGCCTTCGGCCGTTCGGCCCGGCGGTCGTCAGCGTAGGCGTCTACGACGGCGTGCACCTCGGCCACCAGGCGCTCATCCACGATGCGTGCGTGCTGGCGCGCGAGCGCGGCGTGCTGTCGGCGGTCGTCACGTTCGACCGCGACCCGGATCGCGTCGTCGACCCCTCACACGCGGCGCCCCAGCTGCTCGAGCTCACCGACAAGCTCGAGCTTCTCGCCGGACTCTGCCCCGACGTCGTGCTCGTCGTGCCGTTCGACGAAGCCGTGGCGGCGATGCCGCCCGACGTCTTCCTCGACCAGCTGCTGCTGCCCGCGTTCACGCCCTCCGCCGTCGTAGTCGGATACGACTTCCGCTTCGGCGCCCGCGCCGCCGGCGACCTCTCGGTACTCGGGACTTACGGGCGCCGCCACGGGTTCGAAGTGGTCGGGCACCCGCTGGTAAGAGCGGGAGGCGAGCCCGTGACCTCGACCCGCGTCCGCGCGCTCGTCGCCGCTGGCGACGTCGCGGGCGCGGCGGCGCTGCTGGGCCGTCCGCACCGCCTCCGCGGCGTCGTCGAGGAAGGGCGGCACGTGGGCGGGAAGCTGGGCGCCCCCACCGCGAACGTCCGTCACGCTGCCTACGCCGCCGTCCC
>JAJZPX010000090.1 GCA_021811025.1 Actinomycetes bacterium | reverse complement strand
TGACGCTGTCGATCGTGCTGACGCGGCGGATCGGCGTGGCGGGAGTCGTGTGGGGGACGGTGATCGCGCAGACGGCGTTCGTGCTGCTGCCGCTTGCGTTCTACCTGCGACGCACGCTCGCCCCGGCGGCGGTCGAGGCTGCGGCGGAGGACGTCGAGTGGGGAGGGGAAGCATGAGGGGCATCCCGAGGCTCAACGTGATGATGGACGTCTCCGGCACGTGCAACCTGCGCTGCCGCATGTGCTACTTCTCGCTTCCCGGCCGACGCCGAACGGGCCAGCTGCCGCTCGAGGTCTTCGACCGCTTCTGCGACGAGGTGGGCGAGCGCGCGCTCAGCTTCTCGCTGTCGATGGGCGCCGAGCCGCTCGTGCTGCGGGACTTCCCCCGCTACCTCGAGATCGCCGCCTCGCACCGCGTGCCCAACCTGAGCTTCATCTCGAACGCGACGCTGCTCACTCCCGAGCTGGCGGAGGCGATCGTCGACAGCGGCGTGAGGTGCGTGACCTTCTCGATCGACGGCGCCACGAAGGAGACCTACGAGCGCATCAGGACCGGTGCCGTCTTCGAGAGGACGCTATGCAACGTCGACACGCTGGCGCGCGTGAAGCGCGAGCGTCGCTCCCGGACCCCCTACCTGTGCTTCCACTACATCCTGTTCCGGAGCAACTGCGCCGAACTCCCGGGCTTCGTCAGGATGGTGTCGAAGTGGGACGCGAAGGAGATCAACGCGGGCTTCGCCGTCGAGCACGCGGACATAGACCTCTCGGACGAGAGGATCGGACTGGACGAGGCGCGTGCCGGCCTTCGCGAGGCTACCGAGCTCTGTCGAAGCGCGGGCATCCTGCTCACGGGCTCGAACGCCCAGGTCCTCCGCGCGTCCGAGCGGCCGGCGTACTACGCTGGCGTCGTTCTGCGGCGGCTGGCGCTCAAGGGGTGGCGGCACACGGCCTCGGAGATCCGGGCTCAGCTGAAGGAGCGACGCACGCTCTGCCGCTATCTCGATCGCTTCGTGTTCGTCGACGCCACGGGCGACGTGAGACCGTGCTGCTTCTGGATGAACGACGAGCCGCTCGGCAACGTCGCCGGGAGCACCTTCGCGGACGTGTGGGAGAGCGGGGACTACGCGCTGCTCCGCAGCCTGGCTCCCGGGCCCAGGGCCCGCCGCTTCGAGTCGTGCCGCAACTGCAGGCGGGGCACGTTGATCGAGGGGCGCGCGAGGGACGCGGGCTGACGCGCGGCCTTCGCGAGCGACGGGCGCGCCGGCGGGTCGTCACTTGCGCCAGTCGGGCTTGAGCCTGTCGAGCCGCCGCTGGACCGGCCACAGCGCGTCGCCGAGCTGGCTGCACGAGTCCGTCATCGCGTACAGCGCCTCGTCGGAGACCTCCTCCTGCCGAAGGTATCGCTCGTCGTCGTGAACGAAGCGGTCCATAGCGGCAGCGAGGCGCTCCTCATGGATGTACAGGTCCATCACCGCGTACGGCATTCCGAGCTCCTTGAGGTGCCGCTGCGCCTCCCTCGCCTCCGCCTCCGTCAGCGCCCGCCCGCCGATCGACGCGGATCCCACGTCGCCCTCGTCGTTCTCCCACATGTCCTCGATGAACCGGCTGCGGTCCTTCAGCAGCGCGTCCGCCTGCTTCGCCTGCTTCACCACGGGTGCCAGCAGGTACTCGAGCACCCGCGCCTTCAGCTCGTCGCGCCTCGCGGTCGTCGGCAGTCGCTTCTGGAGCTGCACCGCGGCGTCGAGCTTATCGGGCAGGGGCCGGTCCGCGACCTTGCGGTCCATCGCCTCGATGGCGCCCGCGACCGCCTCCCGGGTTGAAGGCTTGTAGCTCGCCGCGAGCAGGAACGCGTCGATCGCGCCGTCGTACTGGCGGCCCTCGAGCAGCGCGTGCGCCCTCGCGAGCTCCGAGCCCGCGGCCTGCTCCGGCGGCTCCTTCTTCTCGGCCGAGGTTTCCAGCCCCGTCCGCTGCGAGTAGGCGGCGACGACCGCCGCCACCGCGACGGTGACGAGCACGATGCGAGTCGTCGCCCTCACTAACGCTTCCCCCTCTTCCGGCGCGCCCGTCTCGGCCGACGGACCGCCGCGTCCGGCAATTGCTCCCGCTACCGCTCTCCGGGTCGCACGATCTGCACCGCGAGCTCGTTCACCAGCTCCCGGACGCAGCGCTCGCGCGCGAGCGGATCGGGCGCCGCGTCGAGGTCGCTTACGTGCGCCTGCTGCTCCCTCGCCGACATCTTCTCCCACGCCTCGAGCGCGCTGGGCTCTTCCGACAGCGCGTTGCTCAGGTCGACCGGGATCTCCGTCCGCGCTCCTCCGCGCCCTTCGCGATCCATGCCGCACCTCCGCTCTCCTCGGCGTCGCTTCGAGTGATACCCGCACGGCCGGGATGGCTCGCGACGGACTCCCCGGAAGTTCGCCGGCGGGGTGAATTGACGGCGCTTGAGCGGGTAGAACACTCAAGGTCGGAGGGGGGAGTGAGATGCGCGCGAACATCACGCGGTGCCTGCTCGCCGCGGCGCTCGCGGCGACGCTGGCTGCGACCGGTTGCGGCCACGACCTCAACGAGCTCCTCGCGCCGCCTCCATCCGGACAGGATGTGGCGGACAACGTCGGCGTGGACCCGACGGGCGAGCATGTCGACACGTCCACGACGATGCCGCCCGACGAGGACGAGCCGCCGCTCGTGTCGCCGACGGAGCCTCCACCGCCGCCCAAGCCGGCGTCTCCGCCCAAGCCGAAGCCGCCCGCGAAGCCTCCAATCGTCAACGACGACAGCGCCGTTTCGGAGGGCGGGAGCGGCGGCGCTTCGCAGCAAGCCGCGCCTCGCGCGTCGGGAGCCCCCGGCGTGACGCACCATCGCCGGTCGGACGCCGGCGGCAACGGCGGCAACGGCGGCGAGTGACGCGCCTCGGCGCCTCGGCGGGATTGCGCTCATAATGGACGCCGTCGCACCGTTCGATCCCGGCCTCGAAAGGACGCTTCATGGCGCTTCCCGCTCGCCCCACGCTCGGCTTCGTCGGTCTCGGCGTGATGGGGAGGCCGATGGCCGGCCACCTGCTCGACGCCGGTTTCCCGCTCGTCGTCAACACCCGCACGCCGGCAACGGCCGAGGGGCTGCTCGCGCGAGGGGCGCGGTGGGGCGAGACGCCGGCGGTCGTGGCGTCGCAGTGCGACCTGGCGATCACGATGGTGGGGTACCCGGCCGACGTCGAGGCGGTGTACCTCGGCGCGCACGGTCTCCTGGCGGCGGCGAAGGAGGGCGCGTACCTCGTCGACATGACGACCTCGTCGCCGGCGCTCGCCGGAAGGCTCGCGCGCGAGGCGCACGACGCGGGCGTGCACGCGCTCGACGCGCCCGTCTCCGGCGGCGACGTCGGGGCGCGGAACGCCAAGCTCGCGATCATGGTGGGGGCGGACCCCGAGGAGTTCGAGGCGGTGCTGCCGGTGCTGCGGAACCTCGGCACGAACGTCGTGCTGCAGGGGCCGGCAGGCACGGGCCAGCACGCGAAGATGTGCAACCAGATCGCGATCGCGTCGAACATGCTCGGCGTTTGCGAGTCCCTCGCGTACGCCCGGCACGCCGGGCTCGATCCGGAAAGGGTGCTGGAGTCGATCTCGGCGGGAGCGGCCGGGAGCTGGTCGCTCTCCAACCTCGCGCCGCGCGTTCTCGCGGGCGATTTCGCGCCCGGCTTCTACGTGAAGCACTTCATCAAGGACATGCGGATCGCGATCGACTCGGCGCGGGAGATGGGCCTGAAGCTCCCCGGGCTCGTGCTCGCGGAGCAGCTGTACGAGCGGCTCGCCGAGACGGGCTACGAGGACGCGGGCACGCAGGCGCTCTACAAGCTCTACGAGGACTAGGGGACCGATCGCCCGGTCCTCGCCAGGTTGGTCTTCGCCTGCTCGAATCGGCCGCGCGCCTGCACGGCCCAGTCCTCGTCCATCGCCTGGCGCGCCGCCGGGAATATCTCCCGCTCTTCTTCGTCGATGTGGTGCTCGACCATCTCCTTCAGCGTTTCCGCCTGCGCGTGCCAGTGCTCCTCGTACACGTTCGGCACCGACGCCAGCTCGCGCATCACGAGGTCGCTCTCGTGGTGCTCGGCGAACCCTTCGAGCACCGCCTCGCGCGTCGCGGTCGGCCTGAGCAGCGGCTCGTAGAAGGCGCGCTCCTCGGCCCGCTCGTGCGCGGTGTACTCGAGCTGGAGCTCGGCGAAGCGCTGGTCGATGTCCTCGCGGCTTTCGAGCACCGCGTCGAGCAGCTCCCGGACGCGCTCGTGGTCGGCGCGCAGGGCGCCGTAGATGTCCTGTGCCATCGCGGTCTCCCTCCGCTATCGCACGGTCGCGAGCTTGAGGTGGCGCTCCCTGGCGGACTCGTACCTGCCGCCGAGCGACGCCGCGCGCTCGTCGGAGAGCACGCGCCTCGCGAGGTCGAACGTCGGTCCCTCCTCGTCCGCCACGTGCCGGTCCAGCGTCGTCCGCAGGACGGCCAGCGTGGCGTGCCACCGCTCGTCGTACGGGTTGCTGGGGGCCAGCTCGGCGAGAAGCGACGAGATCAGGCGGTGCTCGACGAACCCCTCGAGCGCCCGCTCTCGCGAGGGCTGCGCGAGCAGCAGCTCCTCGTACAGCACGTCCTGCTCAGCCCCGAGGTGCGCGAAGAGGCGGTTGTAGATATCGGGGAAGAGCTTCTGCGGGTCTCCGCCGCGCTCGGCGAGCTCGTAGAGCATCCGCAGGATATCCTCGTGGTCCTGCCTGATGTCGTCGTAGATGTCGGCCATGACGCCTCCCTCGGTACTCGGCCGAGAGTAGCTACCCAATAGGCGGCGATCGGCCGCGCGAGGCGCTACAGGGAGGCGAGCAGGCGGTCGACGCTCTGCAGCGACTTCACGAGGCGTGCCTGCGCGGTCGCGAGCAGGCGCGACTGCGCGCGAGCGATCGGTTTCGCCTTCGGCAGGCCCTTGCGCACCTTGGCACCCGCGTCCATCGCGGACCTGACCTCGGCCAGGTTGGCGTACAGCTCCGCCATCGCGGGCGGCTGGCCGAGGTCGGGCAGCGTCTTGGCGATCTCGCGCAGCTCGGCGGACGACGGGAAGACGTAGGCGGGAGCGGGCGGGGCGGGCGCGGCCGCGGGCGTGCGAGAGGCGGCGACGCTGACGGTGGCGGTCGCGGAACGCGTGGCGGCAAACGACGCGGTCGCGGTGGATGCCTTCGAGGACGCGGACTTGGCGGCGGCCGTCTTCTTTGCGGCGCTCGTCGTCTTCGCCGTCGTCTTCTTCGCCGTCGTGCCGGCCGTCGCGGCGAGCAGGCGCTGGTTGCCGGCGGAGAACGTCTTCGCGTCGGCTATCGCCCTCTGCGCCTCGTCGTGCAGCCTGTCGGAGAGCCAGTTGTGCGCTCTCAGCGGGAGGATCGGGTCGGGGATTCGGCCGAGGAACGCCTTCATCGCGGCGACCTGCTCGGCCAGCGGCTTCCCGTCGACCTCGCTCGTGACCGCCGCCGTCGCCTTGGCGAGCGCCTCGTCGTGCACGGGGCCCGACGTGCATTCGTTCGCCGCCTTCGCGAAGCGGTCCAGCGCCGCGTCGTAGTCCTTCGAGGCGAGCAGCTTGTCACCGGCTGCGATCTCCTGTCTGGCCGCGATGCTGCCGGCGTCGGCCTTGGCGCAGCCCGCGAGTGCGATTGCCAGGACGAGGATTGTTGCAGGCATTCTGAGACGACGCATTCACCCTCCCTTGACCGGCCTTCCAGATAGTAGCAGGAGGGGAGCCGGGCCTCGCTAGACCCGGCTCCCCATTGCGTGCGTGCTTTCGGTGAACGGTAGTCCGCTAAGGGTTCAGCGTGCCCATCAGCCCGAGCCGCGCCGCCTCCGGGACCTTGTCGGTCCCGCCGCATACGAACCCGTAGCCGAGAGAGGGCACCGACGCGGGGTTCGTCAGATAGCCGCTGGTCTCCGCGCGGATCGTTGCGCCGCCGGGCGCGGAGAGGAGCAGCGGGCCGCCCTTGGCGCCGAGCATCGGCCCGGCCGCGAGCGCGTCCGGCAGGCTGGTCGCGATGCCGAAGATCGTCGGCGATCCCGTCAGCCACGACGCGCTGCGCGCCTTGCCGGCGATGGCGATCGCGGTCTGATAGCGGTTCGATCCGAAGAGGCGGTTCGACGGCGGGACGCCGAGCTGGATGCGCGCTGCTTCAGACACGGACGGCGTGTCGGTAGCGCTCGGTCAAGCCGAGCTCGGCCATGACCGCAGTCGTCGTGGCCGGCGCGCTGCCCTGCTTCGTCAGGAGGACCGGGAACGCCTTCTCGAAGGCGACCGGGGAGAGCGCCAGAGCGTCGAAGAAGTGGCTCGCCTGCTCGCCGTTCGCTATGAGCGCCGTGCTGACCGCGACCTTCGCGCGCACCCACCGCGCCGCCTGCGCGGCCGTCTGGTACCTGTCCGGTCCGAAGCACCTGTCGACGGAGCCCACGGACGGGATGGCTGCGATCTCGCTCGCCACCGCCGCGGACACCGACGGCGTCCCACCGACGACGTGCACCCTCAGCCCGGCGGGCATCGCCGAGATCGCATCCTTGACGGCGGGAGCGATCGAGCCCGACTTCACGAGCAGCAGCGGTGCGTCGCAGGCGCCCGCGAGGCCGGACGCGGACAGCGCGTCGACGAGGCAGCGGTCCTCGCCGCACGCCACGACCAGGTCCGTGTTGCCCCACGGCGCGAAGCCCTCCTTCGCCAGCTCGAGCGCCGTCAGGTAGCGGTCGGCTCCCGCCTTGCGAATCACGTCCTTGTAGTACGCCGGCTCGTGACGGGCGAGGAGCGTGACAGTAGTGGTGGCTTCCGCCGGCAGCGTCTCCATCATCGAGCCGTTCGGCAGCAGGTGGTAGCGATAGTCCATGAACGCGTTCGAGCCGTCGTAGGTGAAGAGCCTCCAGCCGCCGCCTGCACGGAGGCCGGTTCTGGTGTACCATCCGGCGCCGTCGGCAGATCCGGTGCCGATTCCGACGGAGTAGAGGTTGTCGCTCAAGTACGGGTAGACGCCGCCGGAGGGCGGAATGATGACTCCGCCGGTGGCCTCGGAGACCATGCGGACGCGCAGCATCGCACCGGCGGCCATCGCGGCGTCCGCCGTCTCGGTCATGTCCGTGGAGACCGTCACCGTCGCCGCGCCGGCGTGCTTGGCCTGCGGCTACCGGGACGAGAGCGGCTCCTCGGACGCCGCGAGACCCTCGACGGGCACTTCGCGGTGCGGGAGGCGGTCGATGGCCGCCGCCTCGCCGAGGGACGCGAGCGCGATGGCCGCGCCGAGAAGGCCGCCGCCGATGAGCGTCGCCTGGACGCCGAAGCGCAGCGCGAACGCCGGGGCGACGGCGAGCGGGACGAGCTCGCCCATCCGCCGGTGCACCTCCGACGTCCCGATCACGCGGCCGACGAGCTCCTCGGGCGTGTCGCGGTGGACCAGGGTGCGCAGGAGCGGCTCCAGCGCGCCGATGACGAGACCCCACGCGAGGGCGCCCACGACGACTCGCCTCAGGTCGGCCGAGCCGACGTAGAGGATCGCGCCGAGGCCGTTCAGCACGAGGAAGCCCACGAGGCCGCGCGCGGACACGAGCGCGCGGGGAAGCTTAGGCGACCG
>JAJZPX010000089.1 GCA_021811025.1 Actinomycetes bacterium | reverse complement strand
ATCCGGATGCCCTCGACGGTCTTGTCGAACGCGCCGGGCTGCTTGCGGAAGTCGTCGTGCTCGGCGGCGGTCGGGAAGTCCACCGACACGCTGATGCGCGGGATCTTGTGCGCGGCCATCTGCCGCGCGATCTCGTCGGTGATGAGCGTGGCGTTCGTGCCGATGACCGGCATCGCGCCCGCCGCTTGCGCGTAGTCGACGATCTCCCAGATGTCGGGGCGCATCAGCGGCTCGCCGCCGGTGAGGATGATGATCGGGTTGGTGATCGTGACGATGTCGTCGATGACGCGCTTGATCTGGTCGAGCGACAGCTCGCCGGGGTAGTGGCCGAACTCGGCCGCGGCGCGGCAGTGCACGCAGCTGAGGTTGCAGCTGCGCGTGATCTCCCAGGCGATGATGCGCGGCGCCTTGATGCCGGTGCGCTCCTCGTACGCGAGCGCCTGCGGGCCGCCGCCCGGGCGGAAGCCGACCGAGCGCGCGCCGCCGTGGCGTTGCAGCTCGCCGGGGCCGCCAGGGACGCCTGCGGGGTGTCCACCCGGATGCCCCTTCGGCACGCCGGCGGGATGACCGCCGCCCATCGGGATGCCTACCGCGGTCTGGCCGCAGCCCGCTTCGACCTCGGCCATCTCCTGCTCGAGCTCGGCGTCCGGACGGATGCCGCTGTCGCCTGCGCTATCAGTCATGGAACGAGTCTCCTCGTTGAGGTAACGGTGGGTGCCCTCGTAAGTCTGCAAGAAGCGAGCCGAGGACGCCAGGGCGCTATCGCCGACGTATGGGAGGCGGCTCGAGCCTGTAGTTCCGCTTCATGTGTCTGTCGAACTGCGGGACGGTGAAGGCCGCGAGGCCGCGGCTCGGCGTGTACAGCAATCCCTTGTCGATCAGGCTCGCACGAGTGGGTCCGAGTTGCTCGGAAGTGCGGTTGAGCAACTCGGCGACCTCGCCCGCCATGTGCGCGTCCGGTCCCAGCTCGGCCATCGCGCGCAGGTACTGCAGCTCAAGCGGCGTCGCCCTGCCCGCGCGCACCCGGAAGAAGCTCTCGTCGAGCTGCTCGTCGACGAGAGGCGCCACGCGATCGACGTCTGGCAGGGTGACCGGTGACTCCCTCGCGTTGTCCCACACGAGCCGGCCGTACTCCTGAATGAAGTATGGGTAGCCCTCAGTGAGCTCGACGACGCGGCGCGCTGCATCGGATTCGAAGTCGACGTCGAGCTCCAGCGCGGGCAGCACCAGGGCATCGCGAGCGTCACGCTCCCCGAGGCGCCCGATGCGTGGGAACGTGAAGAGCCGTTCGCTGTACGACTTCGCCTCGCCGGCAAGGCGCGGGATCTGTGGCAGACCTGCGGCCACCATCGTGATCGGAAGCGCACGCTGCACGGTCTTGTGCAAGGCCGAGATCAGCGCCTCGAGCTCGATCGAGGAGAGGTATTGCACCTCATCGAGGAGGAAGACGACGCCCGTTCCCTCCTCACCTGCCGCCTCTCCCAGCGCGATGAAGACATCAGTCAGGTCCTCGGACATGTCGCCGCTATCCGCGATCCCGGACAGCGCGTCCACGTTCAGTCCCGTTGCGATCGAACCGTCCGGCTTGAAGGTCACCGTGAACGACTTCAGCGCTGCGGCCGCACGTCTGGCCCTGTCCTTCCAGTTCTCAGTAGACGACAAGGAGAACAGCGCCCTCCGGGTCAGTCGCGACATCCGGTCCGCGAAGTCCGCGTTCTTCGTGACCTCCGCGTCCACCGCAGTCCAGCCGCGCTCTATCGCGACGTCGCGGAAGGCGTTCAACAGGACGGTCTTGCCGACGCCCCTCAGTCCGGTGACGATCATCGACTGCTGAGGCCTGCCGGCCTCCAGGCGATGGAGGAGCACGTCGAACGCCTCCACTTCGGCGTCTCGGCCGACCAATGCGGGTGGTCGAGCTCCGGCATTGGGCGTGTAGGGATTCCTGCGAGGATCCAAGACGTGCATCCTTTCAAGACTTGCCGTATCTTATCAGATTCGGAAAAGACGCCATAAGATTCGTAATACGCCCGGGTGGGCCGGCGAGCCGAGGCAGCTCGGGACGGACGCCGACCCCGCCGGGATCGCGGATGTGCGACAACTCAATCGTTATCTTCCATTACTCTTATGTTATACTGCCCGCATGCCTCAGCCGCTCGACATAGGCCGCGCACTCGTCCGCCGTCGCCGCGCGCTCGGGCTGTCGCAGCGCGAGCTCGGAGAGCGAGTCGGCGTGAAGCAGCCACAGATCGCACGCTGGGAGGCGAGCGGATACCGGACCGCCAGCCTCGAGCGCGTGCACGCACTGGCGGAAGCCCTCGGCTACGAGAGCGAACCGGTGCCGACGGCCGCGGAGGAGAAGGCGGCGTACGGGACCGCTACCGCCGTTCGGCCCGTTCGCGATCTCGGGGAGGTCATACAGCGGGTCCGCGACAACGCGGACTCCCTCCGCGCGCTCGGGATGCGGCGCCTGCGCGTCTTCGGCTCCTTCGTACGAGGAGAGCAGTCGGACACGAGCGACGTCGACTTCCTCGTCGACTACGACCGCCGGCCGGACGGGTTCGCGTACTTCGGAGCCGGCACCCGGCTCGAAGAGCTTCTCGGCCGAGACGTGGACCTCTGCGAGGAAGCGCTGCTGAAAGAGCGGCTGCGTCCTCGCGCGACCCGGGAGGCGGTGGAGGTGTGGAGTGCGGGATGAGTCCGTCACCCTCGACGACATCGTCGAAAGGGCCGAGCGCCTGGTTCACATCGCATCCGAGCACTCCGTCGCGGAGGTCGCGAGCACACCCGAGCTTGCGGAGTCCGTGCTCTACAACCTGATCATCATAGGAGAGGCCACGAAGCGGTTGAGCCCGGCGACATGCACGAGGTTCCCGGATGTCGAGTGGTCGAAGATGGCCGCCACTCGTGACGTACTGGTTCATCACTACGATCTCGTCCTCTGGGAGCAGGTGGACGAGATAATGAGGCGTCAGCTCCCCCCACTCCTCCGACGCCTCGCCGAGATCCGCGACACGCTTCGCGCCGAGTTCGACGCAGCGCAGGGGTAGCGTCGCCCGCCTTGTGCGGGGCGCTCACCCGAGACGGCCCGACGCGGCGCCTTCCTCGGCCGGCTCGCTCCGCTCGTCCGCCGCCGCACCCGGTCCCCTCGGCCGAAGCCTCAGCCTGCTCCGCACCCTCTCGAAGTCGACCGACGCGAGCAGGGCGTAGCTCACTGCGAACACCGTGACCGCCTGGATTCGGTACGTGAACCACGCGTGGTGAGCGGAGTGGTTGCTCGCGGCCGCGATCCAGAGGTACGGCAGCGGCGCGACCCACAGCACCGGCAGCGCTCGGGCGATCTCCTCCGAGGGCTTCCGGTTGAACGCGAGGAGCCACAGCGCGACGGCGATCGCAAGCGGCAGGAGCAAGACGTACGGGCTGGCGAGCCAGTCGTGCACGACGCCGGACTTGAGCAGAGTCTCGCCTCTGACCATCGGGAACAGCTTGAGGAAGTTCGCCATCAGCGCCTCCGCCACTCGCGAGCGCTCGTCTCTCGCGCCCACGCGGAACAGCAGCTCCGACCCCGCCATCCTGACGATGTTGGAGTGGAGCACGGCCGATGCGGCAAGCCACTTCGTGACCCACGAGGCCGCGTACCCGAAGGCCCACGACAGCGAGAGCCCGGCAGCGAGCAGGAGGCTCCGCCAGGCCCTGCTCGCGCGCTCTTCCCGCCCAAGCAGGACGAGCGCGACGGCCAACGGCATGCCGAGCGTGAGCAGCGGAGCGGTGAGCAGGTCCACGAACGAGGTGAGCATGCCGACGACGAGGAACAGCTCGACACCCCATTGCCGCAGCGCGTCCCGACGGTCGAGCGCGAGGACCGCCAGCGTCCCGAGCAGCGTGAGGTAGACGATGCCGGAGAACTGCATCGACAGCGGTGCCAGGTAGAACCCGGCAAGGACGAGCGAGAAGAGAAACGTCCCGGCGAGCAGCCTCCCGCCCCGGTCGCGCAACGCAGTCGCGACCCAGAACGCGAGCGCGCTCAGCAGCAGGATGTTGAGGTACCGGATGTCGCCGTACGTCATCAGGAGCAGCGAGGGACGCAGGAGCAGCTGGTAGCCGTGCCAGTAGTACGCGTAGGGCGAGGCGTTCTGCCGCCTCCCCGCCGCGGTCTGCACGAGGGCCGCGATCGGATCGTCGGCGGTCGAGGCACCCTTGAAGCAGCCCATGGCGGCGTAGAGGGGCCCTCGGTCCGTGCTGACGATCGCCGCGTCGAGCATCAGCGCGTCCGTGTAGTTGTCCAGCATGTACGCCCTCTGCCGCTTGTCCAGCACGGGCCTCGGGTACCGCCCCTCGGCCTTGAGCAACGGCAGGGACTCCCGCACGTGAGCCATGATGCGGCCCTGCGGCAACGCGTAGACGGCCGTCATCGCGATCACGAACGCCGAGACCATGGCGAGGTAGAGCGCCGCCAGCCGCAACGCGCGCAGCGCGACGCGGTCCTTACGGCCGGTCACCGGCGCTCCTGCCGCTCTCCGCCTCTTCGAGTGCGGTGAGCGCCAGCTCGTAGAAGCCGCGAGCGTGGTTGCGAATGGAGTCGAGCAGCACACCGCAGACGAACGCGAGCATCGCGCTGATGCCCAGCGCGATCGCGACGATGAGCGTCGGCACCTTCGACACCCAGCCCGTCCTCAAGTACTCGTCGAGCGGCGCCCAGAACATGACGAGCGAGAGCACGAACAGCACGAGCGCGACGAAGCTGAAGAACGTCAGGGGACGGTAGTCGCGGAACAGCTCGAAGATCGTCATGAGCACCCGAAGCCCGTCCGAGAACGTCGAGACCTTCGACTCGCCCTCGACGCGATCGCGATAGGCCACCGGCACCTCGCGGATGAGGAAGTTCTTGTCGAGCGCGTGAATCGTCATCTCGGTCTCGATCTCGAATCCGCCCGAGAGAACCGGGAACGACTTCACGAACCGTCGGCTGAAGCACCTGCAACCCGTCATGATGTCGTGGACGTCGCTCGAGAAGATGCGGTTCACCAGGAAGCGGACCAGCCTGTTGCCGAAGCTGTGGAACTGGCGGCGGTTCTCCGCGAAGTACGTGCTCGACAGGCGGTCGCCGATCACCATGTCCGCGTCGCCGGAGACGACGTAGCGGCACATCGCGAGCGCATCCTCCGCCGGATACGTGTCGTCGCCGTCAACCATCACGTAGCAGTCCGCGTTGATGTCGCGGAACATGCTGCGAATGACGAAGCCCTTTCCCCTGCGCGACTCCCGCACGACGACCGCGCCGGCCTCGGCCGCGATCCGGCCGGTGTCATCCGTGGAGTCGTTGTCGTAGACGTAGACCGTGACGGTCGGGTCCGCCGTTCGGAACGCCGTCACGACTCTCGAGATCGTCGCGGCCTCGTTGTAGCAAGGGATCAGCACGGCCGTCCGCACGCGGCGCACCGAGGTACCCGCCTCGAGGGCGTCACCCAACGGAGCGGATGATGATCGCGTGGGGAACTCCCCTACTCCGCCAGCCACCTCGCGACGTCCTTCGCGTGATACGTCAGGATGAGGTCGGCGCCGGCGCGCTTCATCGAGTAGAGCGTGTCCATGACGACCGAGCGCTCGTCGATCCACCCGTTGGCCGCCGCCGCCTTCACCATCGAGTACTCGCCCGATACGTTGTACGCCGCCGTCGGGTACCCGAACTCGTTCTTGATGCGCCACACGAGGTCGAGGAACGCCATCGCCGGCTTCACCATGACGAGGTCGGCGCCCTCGCCGATGTCGAGCGCGGTCTCGCGCAGGGCCTCGTCGCCGTTGCCGACGTCCATCTGGTACGAGCGCCGGTCGCCGAACGCCGGCGCCGACTCGGCCGCGTCGCGGAACGGCCCGTAGAAGCCGCCCGCGAACTTCGCCGAGTACGCCATGATCGGCGTCATCTCGAAACCCTCGGTGTCCAGCGCCGACCGGATCGCGGCGACGCGGCCGTCCATCATGTCGGACGGCGCCACCATGTCCGCGCCCGCCTCGGCGTGACTCACCGCGGTCTGCGCCAGCATCTCGAGCGTGACGTCGTTCATCACGCACCCGCGGTCGTCGAGGATGCCGCAGTGGCCGTGCGAGGTGTACTCGCACATGCAGACGTCGGTGATGAGGTACAGCTCGGGGGCCTTCGCCTTCAGCTCGCGCAGCGCCTGCTGCACGATCCCCTCGGCCGCGTACGCGCCGCTGCCCGCCTCATCCTTCGTCTCGGGGATCCCGAAGAGGATGACGGCCGGGATGCCGAGCCCGAGCAGCTCCCCGGCTTCCGCCTCGAGCTGGTCGACCGACAGGTTGTACACCCCCGGCATCGACGGGACCTCCTGCCGCACGTTCGTGCCGTACCGCACGAACAGCGGGTAGATGAGGTCCTTGACGTCGAGCGAGCTCTCGCGCACCATCGCGCGGATCGTCTCGTTCGCCCGAAGGCGGCGCGGCCTGTAGGTGGGGAACTGCATCTGCGTGCTGCCTCCTCGATGCGGGAACGGTCCTAGTCGGTGAACTCCTCGACCGCTACCGTCTTCGGCGCCTCCCGAGCCTCCTTCTTCACAACCCCGCATGCGTTGTCTACGAAGCGCTTGAGCTGGATGACCGCGTACACCGCGACCGCCGCGATGACCGTCCAGTACAGCAGCTGCGCGAAGAACGCTACGTACTGCCCGTTGAGGGCGATCCAGCCGAGGAACCCGCTGGGGGCGCTTGCCGTCATGGGTGTCTCCTGTTCCGTAGGCTTGGTGCAAAGCGAGGCGCCAGGCACGCGGCCCGGCGCCTCGACATAGATACCTTGGTGGAGATGAGCGGATTCGAACCGCCGACCTCTGCCTTGCGAAGGCAGCGCTCTCCCAACTGAGCCACATCCCCACACATGGATTCCGGCGGCGAGCGCCAGAGCATCCAATAGGATGCCGAGCCGGCACGCCGTTGTCAAGGTGAGCAACGGTCGTGCCGGGACCGGCGCGCCGTCCCGACCTGCTCGTACGCTACATCCCCGGCTGCCCCCTGAGCGGGCCGGCGGGCGGATGCGCGTGGGCCACCAGCTCGACCAGCAGGATCCCCACCAGCGCCGCGACCGCGAGGCCGATCACGAGCCCCGGCGTCGGCGTGCTGACCAGCAGCAGCACCGCTGCCGCGATCACCACGATCGCCGCGTCGAGAGCGCGCCGATGGCGGTCCACCCACACCGCCGGACGCCCGAAGTCGAGCCCAAGGGACGACATCCCGCCGCCTACCGCGCCGCGGATGCGCACGGCCGCCGCAGACGGCCCGGCCAGCGCCGCGCCGAGGAGCACGACGAGCCCGAGCGCCGCGACGGTGCGGATCGCGTTGCGCAGGAACCGCACGAGGATGTCGAAGAATGCGGCCGCGGCCGCGGGGCTGAGGACCGATCCGGGCGCTATCGAGCCTAGATAGCTGCTGCGGGCTATCGCAAGCGCTCCCGCGAGCACGAGCATCGCGAGGATCGCGGTGACGCCGAGCCACAGCACCGCCTTCCGGCGATCGGGTGCGGCCGCAATCGACCCGGCGAACGCGAGCAGCGTGGCGACAGGCAGCGCGACCGAGAGGCTCTGCAGCACGCGCAGCGCGGTCTGGATCTGCGCGAGCTCCGCCGACTGGAACAGCACGTACGTGCCGCCGGCGATGTTGTCGGGCACGCTCGACACGAAGGTCAGCCCGCGGGCAACGAGCGCGGACTTCACCTCACCAGATC
>JAJZPX010000088.1 GCA_021811025.1 Actinomycetes bacterium | reverse complement strand
ACGGGCGCCCGATCGTGGGCGGCGTGACGCGCAGCGTCGACAAGGTCGACGGCCGCGACGTCGTGCTGACGGTGGACAAGGACATCCAGTACGAGACGCAGGTCGATCTCGCTGCGGCGGTGGAGCAGTACGCGGCGAAGAGCGGGTCCGCGCTGGTGATGGACCCGCGGAACGGCGAGATACTCGCGATGGCCTCGTTCCCCGGATACGACCCGAACGACCTGAACCACGCAGACCCGAAGGGGCTCGGCAACCGGCCCGTGTGCGAGGCTTACGAGCCCGGGTCGACCATCAAGCCGTTCACGGCGTCCGCGGCGATCGACAAGGGCATCTTCACCCCGGACAGCCGCTTCGACCTGCCCTCGACCATCGCGATCGGCGGGCACGTGGTGCACGAGGCTCACGACAGGCCGAGCGTGGACTACTCGCTGACGGACATCATCGCGAACTCGAGCAACGTGGGCGCGGTGAAGATCGGGCTCGCGCTGGGAAAGCAGTCGATCTACGACTACTACACACGCTTCGGGTTCGGCTCGAAGACGGGCGTCGACTTCCCCGGCGAGGCGAGGGGCATCATGCCGGCTCCCTCGACGTGGTCGGCGGCGTCCATCGGCAACATCCCGTTCGGGCAGGGCATGACCGCGACGCCGCTGCAGATAGCGCGGGCGCTTTCGGCGATAGCGTCCGGCGGGGAGATGGTCACGCCGCACTTCCTGCTGTCGGTGCCCGGTGAGGAGGCCACGGCGTGGCCGAGGACGAGGGTGATCTCGGCGGAGACCGCGAAGCAGATGACGGCGGTGCTCGAGCGCGTGGTGACCGACGGGACCGGGACGACGGCGCGCGTGACGGGGTACGAGGTGGCCGGCAAGACGGGCACGGCGCAAATCGCGAAGCACGGGGTGTACGCGGACGGCGCGTACGTGGCGTCGTTCGCCGGCTTCCTGCCCGCTTCCGACCCCCGGGTGCTGATCGTCGTCGTCATCGACGAGCCGACGAAGGGCGAGTACGGCAGCACCGTCGCGGCGCCGACGTTCGCCAAGCTCGCGCAGTTCGCCGTAGACCACCTGAAGATCCCGCCGACGCTGCCGACCGGCGCGAAGTCGCCGCACGCCGCCGAGACGACGGCTCAGGACTAAGGGGAGGGTTCGGGCTGTGATAGAATCGACCGGCTGTCCACAGTGAGGTACGCGTGGATCTACTGACACTGTCGCAACTCCTGCACGACGTTCCGGCCGTTCCGCCGGAGGCCCTGGAAACGACCGTAACCGGCATCGCCTTCCGTTCGCAGCGCGTTCGGCCCGGCGATGCCTTCTTCTGCGTGCCCGGGTTCGTCCACGACGGTCACGATTTCGCGCGGGACGCCGCCGCCAAAGGCGCGTCGGTGCTCGTCGTCTCGCGGCCGGTCGAGGGCGTCGCACTGCCGCAGGCGCTCGTCGCGGACGTCCGGATCGCGCTGGCTCGAGCCTCGGCCGAGTGGTACGGGCGTCCGTCCGAGCGGTTGAGCGTCGCGGGGATCACCGGGACCAACGGCAAGACGACCACCGCGTACCTGCTGGACGCCATCCTCAAGGCGTCGGGGAGGACCACGGGTCTGATCGGCACGGTGGAGACGCGGGTGGCCGGCCGCCGTGTGCCTGCCGGACGGACCACTCCCGAGTCCGCCGACCTTCAGGAGCTGCTCGCCGAGATGCTCGGCGCGAGCGTGGATGCCGTCACGATGGAGGTCTCGTCGCACGCGATAGACCTCCATCGGGTAGACGCCTTGCGTTTCGCCGTCGCCGCCTTCACCAACTTGAGCCAGGACCACCTCGACTACCACCGCACCATGGAGGAGTACCGCGGCGTCAAGCGCAGGCTCTTCACGGATGCCGACGTCGGTGCTGCGGTGGTGAACGTGGACGACGAGTACGGCGAGGCTCTCGCGGCGGAGATCGGGGCCGCGTGGACCGTGGGACGCGCGCCGGAAGCGCGCCTGCGGGCGACGGGCGAGCGGCTCGGCCCGACGTTCTCGCGCTTCACGCTCGTTGCGGACGGCGGCTCGGCCGAGGTCGTCCTGCCGCTCACGGGGGACTACAACGTGAGCAACGCGCTCGTTGCCGCCGGATGCGGACTCGCCCTCGGCGTCGATCTCGCCGCGATCGCGCGCGGGCTGGCGGTCGCACCCCAGGTGCCGGGCCGGCTCGAACGCGTGGACGAGGGGCAGCCGTTCGCAGTGCTGGTGGATTACGCACACACCCCCGACGGGCTCGAGAAGGCCATCGCAGCGGTGAGGGAGGTGACTCCCGGTCGCGTCATCACCGTGTTCGGGTGCGGCGGAGACCGCGACCCGGAGAAGCGCCCGTTGATGGGTGCCGTCGCAGGCCGCGGCTCGGACCTTGCGATAGTCACGAGCGACAACCCGCGGAGCGAGGATCCCGTGGGGATCATCCTCGCGGTAGAGGATGGGCTGAGGAAGGTCTCTGCGGACTACCGAGTCGAGATCGACAGGCGCCGCGCGATAGCGTCCGGGTTGCGCGAGGCGCGGTCCGGCGACGCCGTGCTGATCGCGGGGAAGGGCCACGAGGACTACCAGATCTTCGCCGATCGCACGATCCGTTTCGACGACCGCGAGGTCGCTCGTGAGGAGCTGAGGTCGCTGTGATCGCGATGCAGGCCTCAGTAGTGGCGCGAGCGACGGGCGGGAAGCTCGTGGCCGGCAGCAGGCGCGCGCTTGCTACGAGCGTCGCCATCGACTCCCGCGAGGTACGGCCTGGCGCCGCGTTCATCGCGTTTCCCGGCGAGCGGGTCGACGGCCACGCATTCGCGCAGGAGGCTCTCTCGCGCGGGGCTCGCGTCCTCGTTCTGACGCGAGACGACCCCGAGGCGGCGGCGCTCGTGGAGGCCGACCCGAGGCGCGAGCGCGCGGTCGTGCGCGTCGACGACGCGACGGCCGCGGTGCAGGCGCTGGCCATGCGCCATCGCGAGCACCTGACGTGTCCCGTCATCGGAGTGACGGGCTCGAGCGGGAAGACGACGACGAAGGATCTGCTGCGTGCGGTGCTTGCGACGAGGCTGAGCGTGGTGGCGACCGAGGGCAACCGCAACAACGAGATCGGCGTTCCGCTCACGCTTCTGGAAGCGGGACCGGCGACCGGGGCGGTGGTGCTGGAGATGGCGATGCGCGGCCACGGCCAGATCGCCCGGCTGTGCGAGATCGGCAGACCCACCGTGGGGCTCGTCACGAACGTGGGGCAGACGCACATCGAGTTGCTCGGGAGCGAGCAGGCTATCGCGAGCGCGAAAGCGGAGCTCGTCAGGGCAGTGCCGGCCGCTGGCAGGGTCTTCCTGAACGGGGACGACGAGTGGTCGCGGATGATGGAGGACGTTGCCGAGGCGCCCGCGACGTACTACGGCACGGCCGAAGGGGTGGACGTTCGCGCGCGCGACGTCGAGACCGACCCGGACGGCCGTCCGTCGTTCACCCTCGACACCTCCTCCGGCTCGGTGGCCGTCGCGCTTGCGTTCCCAGGCAGGCACAACGCCTACAACGCGGCCGCCGCCGCGGCCGTCGGCCTGCACCTCGGCATCACGCTCGAGGAAATCGGCCGAGGGCTTTCGGAGGCCCGGCCTTCGTCCATGCGGATGGAGGTCTTCGAGAGCGCGGGTGGCGTGACGGTCATCAACGACGCCTACAACGCGAACCCGACGGCCATGCGAGCGGCGCTGCGCACGCTGGCCGACGTCGAGTCGGGCGGACGCCGCGTCGCGGTCCTCGGCGACATGGCCGAGCTCGGGTCGCTTTCGGAGCTTGCCCACTTCGGCCTCGGCGAGTACGCTGCCTCGCTGCCGATCGACCGGCTCGTCGTCGTGGGCGAGGGCGCGGGCCGCATCGCCGACGGAGCCGTGCGCGCGGGGATGGCCGAGACGTCGATCGTGCGGTGCGCGACCTCGGACGAAGCGGCTGAGGCCGTCGGTGAGCTGCTGTTGCCCGGAGACGTCGTGCTCCTGAAAGCTTCCCGGATCATGGGGCTCGAACGCGTCGTGGAAGGCATCATTAACCCTCATGTTTAGGCTTACGCTATATCCCACGTACACCGTCTTCATGACGGCGGTGCTCGCGCTGGTGGTGGCGGGCGCGCTGTTCCCGCTGTGGATCCGCCTGCTCAAGTTCAGGAACATCGGCCAGCAGGTGCGCGCCGACGGGCCGCAGGGACACCTCGTGAAGCAGGGCACGCCGACTATGGGCGGCGTGCTGATCCTGTTCGTGGTGGTCGGCATCTACCTCGCCATCGGGCACGTGGGACGGTTGGGTGCGATCGCGCTCCTCGCAACGGTTGCATGCGGCGTGCTCGGCTTCGCGGACGACTACGCGAAGGTGCTGAAGGAACGGTCGCTCGGCCTGAGGCCGCGGGCGAAGCTGATGTGGCAGACGCTCATCGCGGTCGCCTTCGGGCTGCTGGCGGTCAACTGGGTGCACCTCACGACGTGGGTCGCCCTGCCGCTCACGAACCGGGGCTTCGACCTCGGCCTCCTCACGACTACCGTGAGCGTGGGCGGGCTGCGGCTGCAGGTGCCGTGGCTGTACCTCGGGCTGGTGGCGTTCATGATGGTGGCCGAGAGCAACGCGGTGAACCTCACGGACGGGCTCGACGGGCTCGCCGCGGGCACGATCATGATCGTGATGCTGGCGTACGCCGCGATCGCGTTTCGGCAGAACCACCTCGAGGTCGCGGTGCTCGCCGCAGCGATCGCAGGCGCTAACCTGGGCTTCCTGTGGTACAACAGCTTCCCCGCCGAGATATTCATGGGCGACACCGGCGCGCTCGGTCTCGGCGCCGCCATCGCCGCGTTCGGCGTCATCACGAAGACCGAGCTGCTGCTCGTGCTCATCGGCGGCATCTACTTCGCCGAGGCTCTCTCCGTGATCCTGCAGGTGGCGAGCTTCAAGCTCACCGGCAAGCGGGTGCTGCTCATGGCTCCCCTCCACCATCACTTCGAGATGAAGGGATGGTCGGAGACGAAGATCATGGTGAGGTTCTGGATAGTCACCGGCATCCTCGCAGGGTTCGGCTTCGCGCTGTACTTCGTCGGGACCGTGAGGCGCTGACGTGACGCCGCCGGGCGACATCCTCGTGCTCGGGCTCGGCCTGTCGGGCTACGCCGCCGCCACTTACCTCGCCGAGGAGGCGTGCCGGGGGGCGGACCTGCGCGTGACGGTGCTCGACGAGGCGCCCGAGGAGGCGCTGCGGCCCAGGGCGCAGAAGCTGCGCCGAATGGGCGCGGACGTCGTTTGCGGAGCGTCCTCGGTGACGCGCCGGCACGACCTCGTTATCGCGAGCCCGGGCATACCGCCGACCAGTCCGCTCATGGTCTCGGCACGGGCCCTCGGGTCCCAGGTGATCTCCGAGATCGAGCTGGCGTACCGCGAGTCCAGCTCGCCGTTCGTGGCGGTCACGGGCACGAACGGAAAGACGACGGTGACGGCGCTCGTCGGGCACATCCTCAGCGAGTGCGGGATCTCCGCGCAGACCGTCGGGAACATCGGAAACCCCGCCATCGCCGCCGTGTCGGAGGTCGGGCGCGAGACCGTGCTCGTAGCCGAGGTCTCGAGCTTCCAGCTCTCCCTCACCGTCGACTTCCACCCGAGGGTAGCCGTGCTGCTGAACATCACTCCCGACCACGTCGACTGGCACGGGTCGCTCGAGGCGTACACCGCCGACAAGGCGCGAGTGTTCTCGAACCTGACTCCCGACGATCGCGCGGTGATCGACGTCGACGATGAGGGGTCGGCGCCCTTCGCTGGGGAGGTTGAGGCGCGCGGCGTGCCCGTAGTCCGCGTCTCCCGAGCGCGCCTCCACCCCAACGGCGCGTCGGTCGTCGATGGGTTCCTCACGCTCGACACGCCCGAGGGGCCGGAACCGCTCGTCGCGGTTGAGGACCTCGCCATCCGAGGCGATCACAACGTCAGCAACGCTCTCGCCGCAGCGGCCGCCGCGCGCTCCATGGGAGCGGCTCTTCCGGGAATCCGCGCCGCCCTGCGCTCGTTCAAGCCCATCGAGCACCGGCTCGAGCCGGTGGAGTGGGTGCGGGACGTCGAGTACTTCAACGACTCGAAGGCCACGAACCCGGACTCGGTGATGAAGGCGCTCACCGCCTTCGACGAGCGCCCGCTGATCGTGCTCCTCGGAGGGCACAACAAGGGGAACGACTTCGCGGCGCTCGCGGAGGACGTCGCCGCCAGGTGCAGGGCGGCGGTGCTATTCGGTGAGGCTCGGCCCGAGCTCGAGGCTGCGTTCGCCGGCCTGCCGATGGAGGCGGCCTCCGCCGAGACCATGCTGCAGGCCCTGCGGGTCGCCTCCGAGATCGCCGTGCCGGGCGACGTCGTGCTGCTCTCTCCCGGCTGCGCCAGCTTCGACGAGTTCACGAGCTACGAGCATCGCGGCCGTGCGTTCAAGGACGCGGTGCTGCGTCTGGCCAGGGGCGAGGCGGTCTAGATGGCAGCGCGAGCGTATGCCGGAGGCAACGCAGCGCGGTACCTGCTCCTCGGCGCCGTCCTGTTCCTGACGCTCTTCGGCCTCGTGATGATCTTCTCGGCGTCGTTCGCGACCGACTATTTCAAGTACCACGACAGCGCGTATCACCTGAAGCGGCAGCTCGGGTGGGTCGCCCTCGGGCTCGGGTGCATGCTCTTTCTCGCGCGCGTCGACTACCGCTTCGTCCGCCGGATCGCGTGGCCGTTCCTCGGGGCGGCCGACGTGCTGCTGCTGCTCGTCCTGACCCACGGAGTGGACAAGTTCGGCGCGCAGCGATGGCTGTCGGTCGGCGGGATCCCGGTGCAGCCGTCGGAGTTCGCGAAGCTCGCCGTCGTGCTGGCGCTCGCCGCGCTGCTCTCGGAGAAGCGGAGGAGCGCTGCGCCGCTCGGCCGGCAAGCGCTGTGGCTCGCGCTCGTCGTGCTCCCGGTCGTTGCTCTCATCATGCGGCAACCCGACATGGGTACGACGATGATCGTCCTGGCTGCGGCGTTCGTGCTGCTGGCCCTCGGCGGCATCGCGAGCCGCTACCTACTGGGTCTGGCGGCGGCGGTCGGCGCCGCAGTGCCCGCGATGATCTTCCTCGAGCCGTACCGCGCCGCCCGCTTCCTGTCGTTCCTCGACCCGTGGAAGGACCCCAAGGGGGACGGTTACCAGATCATCCAGGCGCTGTACGCGTTCGGCTCGGGAGGCCTGACCGGAGTGGGTCTCGGCCTCTCCCGGCAGAAGTACTTCTACCTGCCGGCCGCGCACACGGACTTCATCTTCGCCATCATCGGCGAGGAGATCGGACTGCTGGGGACGATCGCGGTCATCGCGGGGTTCGTCGTAGTCGCCTATGCGGGCATCCGCGTGGCGATGGGAGCGCGTGACCGGTTCGGCAGGCTGCTCGCGGGCGGGTTGACGGCTCTGATAGTGGTACAGGCGGTGATGAACATCGCGGCGGTGACGAGCGTGCTTCCCGTCACCGGTGTCCCGCTGCCGCTCGTGAGCTACGGCGGATCGTCGATCATCTTCACTCTCGCCTGCGTCGGGCTCGTGCTCTCCGTCTCCGAGCACGGGAAGCCCGCGGAACGCCGGCGGGGGAGCGGACAGCCTGAGGAGGGACGCATTGCGAACGTTGTTGAGCGGCGGCGGGACGGCCGGCCACGTCTATCCGGCATTGACGGTGGCAGAGCGCCTGTCCGCCGACGGGCATGAGGTAGCGTTCGTCGGCACGTCCGACGG
>JAJZPX010000087.1 GCA_021811025.1 Actinomycetes bacterium | reverse complement strand
GCGAGCATCGTCGACGGCTGCAGGCTTTCTTTCGGCGAGGTGAAGCGGTACCGCCACGGCGACATGGGCGACCTCGAGCGGCTGCTGCGCGAGAACGCGGACCGCGGGACGCTCGTGGTGGTCGACGGCGTCTTCAGCATGGAGGGCGACGTAGTCGACCTGCCGAGCGTGGTGGAGCTCACGAGGCGGCACGGCGCGCGGCTGATGGTCGACGACGCGCACGGCCTCGGGGTGCTCGGGCTCACCGGCCGAGGGACGGCGGAGCACTTCGGGCTCACGCAGGACGTGGACCTGATGATGGGCACCTACAGCAAGTCGCTCGCGTCGGTGGGAGGGTTCGTCGCGGGAGACTCGGAGGTCATCGAGTACGTAAAGCACTTCGCCCGGTCGCTGATCTTCAGCGCGAGCCCAACCCCGGCATCCGTGGCCTCCGTCAGCGCCGCGCTCGACGTCATCGACGAGGAGCCGGAGCGTCTGACACAGCTGTGGCGCAACACGCGCAAGATGCTCGAGGGCTTCAAGCAGCTGGGCTTCGACACCGGGCCGAGCGAGACGCCGATCGTGCCCGTGCTCATCGGCGACGACGAGAAGGCGTACGCCTTCGTGATGATGCTGCAGCAGGCGGGGGTGTTCGCGAACGTCGCGGTCCCTCCTGCGGTGCCGCCGGGCATGTCGCTCATCCGGACGAGCTACATGGCGACTCACACGGACGAGCAGCTCGACCGCGTCCTGGGCGCGTTCGAGAAGGTCGGCAGGGAGCTGGGCGTCATCTAGCGCGAGGGCGGTGGCATGGCGGCGCTCTACCCCGACGTGCGCGTGTGAAGCCGCCGTTTCCTCGCATCCACCCTCGGGTACAGCAATGCGTCCGGCCGGCAGCCGGACCCGGGATGTCGAGATGAGGAGGGGCAATGGCGGAGTACGGCATTTACGAGACCCAGCAGAAGCAGGGAATGACGCCGCAGGGAGAGATGGGCTCGATGACGGCGGTCGGGATGTTCACGAGCGACAAGGAGACCCGGAACGCGGTCGAGGCCCTGAAGGACTCCGGCATCGGCGAGGACTACATTTCCGTGGTCGGCCCCGCCGGCAAGATCGAGACGCTCGACAACGAGATCCAGGGTTTCCACACCACGCAGAGGAGGCTCAGGAAAGGCGCTTACTGGGGCGGCTGGATCGGCGGGATCGCCGGAATCGTGGGTGCAGGCGCGATCTTCGTCGTCGCGCCCCCGGCAGGAGCGATCGTGGGCGTCGGAATGCTGGCGTCGATCCTGGCAGGCGCCATCGAGGGCGCCGTGGTCGGCGCCGGCGCAGGCATACTGGCGACCGCCCTCGCGTCGATGGGCATCAAGGAGCCCGACGCGAAGGAGCTCGAGCGCCGGGTGGCGCAGGGCGAGCTGCTCGTGCTCGTGCAGGGACCGCAAAACGTCGTCGCTCGAGCGGAGAACGTGTTGCAGGCGTCTGGTGCGGCGCGGGTCGCCGAAGCGCCCGCAGGCGTGAGGTAGCGCACCGGAGCAACCACCGAGAAGCGGACGGTGCCGCGGTGCCGTCCGCTTCTCGCGCGAGCCGTCGTCCTCAACGTGGGAATACACACCACGTTCGTCACGAAGAGGAGGCGGCACATGAGGCACCGGCAAGCCACCACGATCGCGCTCGCAGGCGCAGTCGCGCTGATCATTGCGGCGTGCAGCTCGGGGGGCGGAAGCCCCACCACTCCAACCGGAGGCGCGACGACGACAGCGACGCCTTCCGCCGGCGGGGCCGGCGCGAGCCCCTTCGTCGCGCCTGCGGCAACGGTGAAGAAGGTCGTCGTCAACGTCGGGATACAGGCGAACGTGCCGGGCACCAGGGGCGCGCAGACGGTGGGCAACGGGAGCGGAGTCATCATCCGCTCCGACGGCTACATCCTCACCAACAACCATGTCGTGGCGGGGTCGACCGGCGTCACGGCGATCATCGATTCGCAGACGGTCCCGGCCAAGGTCGTAGGTGGCGACGCCTCAACCGATCTCGCCGTGATCAAGGTCTCCAAGTCCGGGCTGACGGCCGCGGCGATAGGCAAGCCCTCGGAGCTCGAGGTGGGCGACTGGGTCGTCGCCGTCGGGTACCCGTTCGGCGTGGGGAAGACGGTGACTCACGGCATCGTCTCGGCGCTCGGCCGTTCCACGCTCGCCCCCGTCAGCACCCCCCAGGGAAGCAGCTCCGTCGCCGCCTACACCGACCTCATCCAGACGGACGCCCCCATCAACCCGGGCAACTCGGGCGGCGCGCTCGCGACCCTGGACGGCAAGGTAGTGGGAGTGAACACGCTGATCGAGTCCCCTTCGGGGGCCTCCGCCGGCATCGGCTTCGCGATACCGATCGATTTCGCGATGAGAGTCGCCGATCAGCTCATCAAGACCGGCAAGGCCGTCCACCCCTTCCTCGGCGTGGGCGTCGTCACGCTCACGCCCTCCCTCGCCTCGCAGGCGGGCGTCGAGGCCACGCAAGGCGTGCTGGTGCGCCAGGTGCTGCGGGGCGGACCGGCGGCCAAGGCGGGCATGAAAGTCAACGACGTGATCGTGCAACTCGCCGGCATACCGGTCACCGGCCTCGAGGATCTCTACGCGGCGCTCAGGCAGCAGACCATCGGGCAGACGGTCCCCGTCGTCGTCGTGCGCGGCAAGCAGCGGCTGACGCTGCAGGTGACGATCGCGTCGGACGGACGGTAGGCGGTCACGCGGCATCCTTGCGGCGCTTGGCACAGCCGTTGCTCCCTCTCGAGCAGAGACCGGGCGACCCGCTCCCTCCTCCCCCCTCCCCACGAGCGGGGACGCCCTCTCGACAGAAACGAGGCGCGTTCCCCCGACGCGCCTCGTTCCACTGTCTGCATCCGGGCCTCAGGCACCCATCGGCCGAGGACCGCCCACGGGCGCGTGCACGAACGTGAACGCGTCGAACGCGACGTAGACGGCCGAGATGCCGACGAGTATGTACACGATCCTGCTCAGGATCGCCGCGGCCCCGCCGAAGATGGCCGCAATCAGATCGAAGCCGAACAGGCCGACGAGCAGCCAGTTCAGCCCGCCGATCACGAGCAGGACCAGCGCGATCCAATCGATCGCATTCAGCCTCCTCATGTTCGCCCCACCTCCATGCGTCTCCTCGAGGCGTTCTGCCTCTCCCGGTCACCGGGCATGTTGCCCCGCGCCGGCGAGCGCGAATCGCGTGAGAGGCGGCCGCCCTGCACGTCGCGGAGAGGGAGCGTGTATGATGCTCGGGACGGCGAGAGGGGGCGGGGTGGGACCGCGCGATGACGGGTTCACGCTCGTCGAGCTGATGATCGTGGTGTTCATCATCGGGATCCTCATCATGATCGCGATCCCGGTGTACTCGGCGGTGAGGGACAACGCGCAGAAGCGCGCCTGCTTCTCCAACGAGCGCATCGTCGAGGGGGCGTACCAGCAGTACGCCTCCGTCAACTCCACGTCCGCGGCCGCGATCGCCGATTGGGATGGCCTGATGTCGGCACTGGTGCCTTCTCAGCTCGCGACCGAGCCGCTGTGTTCCGGGCTCCGGCTGTACGAGTGGAACGGCAGCGAGGTGCGGTGCTCCGTCCACGGCAGCTACCACACCGGGCCGTAGCCCGGTTTCTGCCGCCGCGACGGCGGTCCCGGCGGCTATACTGTCTCGGACGAGCGAGACAGGGATGGTGCGATGAGGGATCTGCCGCTCCGTGCCGCCAGGGCACTGCGGCTGCCGGCGCTCGCGGTCGCGACGGTCGCGGTCGCGTACCTGGCTTGGATCGGCTTCGACGGCGTCGTCTCCGGCTACGAGCGCTTGCGGCTGCCGCTCCTCGATGACGGCACCCTCGGCTCGCGAGTCCTCGTCATCTCCCCGCATCCCGACGACGAGTCCCTTGCCGCAGGAGGTCTCGTCCGCCAATCCCTGCAGCAGCATCGGCGAGTGATGGTGGCCGTCGTGACATGCGGCGACGGCTTCAAGCGCATCGTCCGGCGCTACGCTTCGCGGGACACGACCGTCTCGCCGTACCTGAGGCTCGGAGAGGCCCGCTCAGGGGAAGCGCGAGCGGCGTCGGCCAAGCTCGGCCTGCCGGCGTCGGACCTCGTCCTGCTCGGCTACCCCGACGGTTCGATGACGAGCCTCTGGTCCGCCGACTGGAGCGTCTCGCGAAGTGGCGTGAACGGCTGCGAGTCCGTCCCGTACGCCTTCGCATACCGCCCGGGCGCCCCGTACCGCGGCTCGAGCGTGGCCAGCGACCTCGCGTCGATCATCGCCAGCTTCTCGCCTACGGCCGTCGTGTACCCCGATGCCGAGGACGCGAACGCCGACCACTGGGCCGTCGCCGCCTTCACCGAGTACGCGCTCGATCGGGCGGGCTTTCGCGGGTCCCGGTACACGTATCTCGTCCACCGCGGGCACTTTCCCTTCCCCTGGTCGTTCGTGCCCAGAGGGTGGCTGGAACCTCCGCGGACGCTCAGCCGGCTCGGCGAGGGGTGGCTCGCGTACCCGCTGGACAGCGAGACCGAGCGCGAGAAGGAGCGGGCCCTCGAGGAGTACGTGAGCCAGCAGCGGGCGATGGAACCGTTCCTCGCCGCCTTCGTTCGCCGCAACGAGCTGTTCCAGAGCGTCTCGCAGCCCGTTCCCGCGACCTCGGGCGATGAGTCCTCGCTCGACGCCGCCGCGATGCCGGGCGTGGTCCTGCGCGACCCGTCCGCGGACACCCTGCTTCGCAGCGTCGACGCAGGCGCCGACCTCGAAAGGGTCGCGTTCGTGCAGGGGCCGCGGATCTGCTGGATCGGGGTCGAGGCCAGGTCGCCGGTGACGATCGGGGTGACGTACAGGCTCTCGTCGCGCTTGATCGGGGAGGAGGGACGCGGCGGGCGGATGGATCTCGAGATAAGAGGCCGGAAGGCCCAGGAGCTGCGCTTCGGTCACGACTCAGTGACCCTCCCATCTCCGCCGATCCTGCGAATCAAGGGCAAGAGGGTGTGGGTCGGGATCCCTTCATCCGTCTTCGCGGGCGACCGTGAGGCGATGATCTCGGCCGAGACGTGTCAGGGCGGGATGGCGCTCGACCGGACGGCTTGGCGCTCGGTGCTGCTCGACTAGCTAGTACTCGGCGAGCGCGGACACCGCGCCCGAACGCGCGGGCAGGTACGCGAGCCCGCCGAGGCCGAGGAAGTCGGTGAGCACGTGCGAGGCGATCGCGAGCACCACCGAGCCCGTGAGGTACACCACCGCGCCGTAGCACAGGCCGAGCACGACGGCCGCGAGGACGAACGCGCCGGCACCGCCCCTCCCCCCCGACGGCAGCACGATCTGCGGCGCGAGGTGCCATGCGCCGAAGCCGAGCGCGGGCACGACCAGCGCGAGGAGCGGCTGGTGCGGGAACGCGGCCACGGGAGCCGCACGCCACAGCAGCTCCTCGGCCGTGCCGTTCGCCAGCGCAAGGAGCGCGGAGACGGCGAGCACCGCCGGCGTCAACTCGGCGAGGCGCGGGCGGAAGTACGTCAGCCCGGCTCCGAGCGGCGGCCCGATGAGGAGCAGCGCGACGCCGGCACCGGCGAGACCGGCCGGGAGCGGCGCGGGCCGTAGCGCGGCGAGCAGCTTCGCCGGGCCTACGAGGAAGAGCGGGTACGCAAGGCCGAATCCGAGCCAGTACAGCGCGAACGCGGCAAGGTACCCGGTCCGGCGTCCGAGCACGAGCGGCAGCGTCCCGAACAGCAGCGCCATGACGGCCAGCACGATCGGCGTGGCTGCCCACAGCATGACCTCGGCGGGTGTGAAGATGCGGAACGCCATCCGAAAGGCTCCTCCGTCGCTTACGGCGGAATCGTACCGCGCGAGAGGGCGGAGTCCTAGCCGAATCGTCCGGTTATGTACGCCTCGGTGCGCTTGTGGGACGGGTTCGTGAACATGTGCCGCGTCTCATCGTACTCGACGAGCACGGACGGCCGCCGGGGATCCTCGCGGAGCATGAACGCGGTGTAGTCCGACACGCGCGCCGCCTGCTGCATGTTGTGCGTGACGATCACGATCGTGATCGACCGCTTCAGCTCCTGCACGGTGTCTTCGATCTGCTGAGTAGAGACGGGGTCCAGCGCCGAGGCGGGCTCGTCCATGAGCAGCATCTCGGGCCTCACCGCAAGCGCCCGTGCGATGCAGACGCGCTGCTGCTGGCCGCCCGAGAGGCGCCCGCCGGGCCTGTCGAGCCGGTCCTTGAGCTCGTCCCAGATGCCCGCGCTCCGCATCGCCTGCTCCGCCGCCTCCAGCATCGTCGCCCGGTCGTAGCGGCCCTGAAGCCGCAGGCCGGCGACCACGTTCTCGAGAACGGTCATCGTAGGGAACGGGTTCGGACGCTGGAACACCATGCCGATGTGCCGCCTGACGTCGACCGGGTCCGAGCTCGGCGCGTACATGTCCCACCCGTCGAACATCACGCTGCCGGCCACGCGCGCCCCGGGGACCTCCTCGTGCATGCGGTTGAAGCAGCGCAGCAGCGTCGACTTGCCGCACCCGGACGGGCCGATGATCGCCGTGATCGTTCCCGGCCGTATCGCCATTCGCACGTCCCGCAGTATGTGGTCGGCCCCGTACCACGCGTCGAGCCCGAGAACGTCCAGACCCTTCACCCAAGCCTCCGTCGCTGACGATCCGACAAGATGCGCGCGCCGATCGAGAGGACGAGCACCGCCGCGAGCAGGGTGATCGCGCCTCCCCAAGCGAGCGTCTGCCACTGGGGGAAGGCGCTCTGCGCGTAGTTGTAGACCCGCAGCGGCACCGCGTCCGTCGGCTGCAGCGGGTCGGCGTTCATGAAGTCGTTCCCGAGCGACGTCAGCAGGATCGGAGCCGTCTCGCCGAACCCGCGCGCCACGGCGAGCATCACCGCGGTGAGTATGCCCGAGCCGGCCGTCGGGAGCACGATGCGCAGCACCATCTTCCAGCGGGGCGACCCGAGCGCCAGCGCGCCCTCTCGCAGCTCGGTAGGGACGAGCCGCAGCGTCTCCTCGGTCGCCCGCGTGATGATCGGCCACATGAGCACCGTCAGCGCGATCGCGCCCGCGAGCGCGGAGAACGAGTGCATCGCCACGACGACGAGCGCCCAGATGAACGCGCCCGCGACGATCGACGGCGTCGACAGCAGTATCTCCGCGACGAATCGCACGCCGGCCGCCAGGCGGCCCCGCCCGAACTCGGAGAGGTAGATCGCCGTCAGCACCCCCAGCGGGACGGAGATCAGCGTCGCTATGCCGACGATCATCCCCGTTCCCACGAACGCCTGCGCCATCCCGCCTCCAGGAACGGCCGGAGGCGGCGCGGTCTCCGTGAAGAACGCGGCGTTGATCGCGGGGACGCCCTTCGCCAGCACGTAGCCGACGATGAGCAGCAGCGGGACGACCGCGATCAAGCCCGCGAGCCAGAGCATCCCGAGGAGGACGTCGCTCTTGAGCTTCCGCAGCCTGATCGACCTGAAGCGCCGTGGAGCGATCTCGAGCGTCACGACGACACCTCCACTGCCGGTGCCTCGGCCGCCTCGAGCGGCGTCTCGACCATCCGCTCGGCCCGCTGGACCAGCAGGCGGGAAGCGGCCGCGAGGACCAGCGCGATCGCGACGAGCAGGATCGCGAGCGCGAGCAGCGCCGAGCGGTGAAGGCCCGTGGAGGTCGCCTCTCGGAACTCGTTCGCGATGACCGCCGGGATCGTGTACCCCGGGGCCAGCAGCGAAGACGAGATGCCCAGGCCGTT
>JAJZPX010000086.1 GCA_021811025.1 Actinomycetes bacterium | reverse complement strand
CATCACGGTGAACGAGAAGCGGTCGACCTGCGGCTTCAGCGAGCACGTGCCGTTGCTGAGCCTCTCGGGCAGCATCGGCAGCACGCGATCCACGAGGTAGACGGACGTGGCGCGCTGCCTCGCCTCCACGTCGATCGCCGAGCCCCACGGCACGTAGCGGCTCACGTCCGCGATGTGCACGCCGAGGCGCCAGCCCTTCCCGACCCGCTCTATCGAGATCGCGTCGTCGAAGTCGCGCGCGTCGACGGGGTCGATCGTGACGGTGTACAGGCCGCGCACATCCTCGAGCCCCGGCTCCGGCGGTCCGACCTCCTCCGGGATCGCGTGCGCCGCCTCCTCGACCTCGGCCGGGAACTCGGTCCGCAACCCGTGCTCTCGGATGATGACCTCGATGTCGACGCCAAGCGATCCCTCCGCGCCGAGCACCTCCGTGACCGCCGCCTGTCCCGGCTGGCGGGACGTCGGGTAGCGGGTGATGCGCGCCACAACCATGTCGCCCGTGCGTGCCTCGGCCGACTCCCCCTCCACGACGAAGAACTCCCCGCGGATGCGGCGGTCGGAAGGGACGATCACGCCCACCTTCCCCTGCCGCTCGAAGCGCCCGACGACGTCGGTGCGCTCGCGCTCGACGATCCGCACCACCTCGCCCGCGCGCCCGCGCCCGTCGCCCCCATGCAGCCGCGCCGCCACGAGGTCGCCGTGCATCGCGCCGCCCATATCGCGAGCGCCGACGTAGACGTCGCCGCCTGCGAACTGCACGAACCCGTACCCGCGGCGGGTGACGGAGATGCGCCCGATCACGACGTTGCGGTCGTGCAGCGCGATGTAGCGGCCCTCGCCGGCCTCAAAGACCTGCCCCGAGCGCATCAGCCGCTTCAGCGCCGGGTCGATCTTCGCCGCGTCCATCCCGCGGAGGTCGGCATGCTCCGCGACGTCCGCCGCCGTCATCGGTCTGTTCGCCTTGCGCAGTGCCTTCAGCAGCTGCTTCTCGATGCGCACGCGTCCTCCCCGCCTCGGTCCTCACGCCAGCTTACCCCGAACCGCTCGCCTCCGACGCCGTCCGGCGGGCCGCGCTGCCCGCTCGGCGGCGGGCGGCAACCGGTGTCGCGCCGCGGTGCTACCATTAGCGCACGCGTTGCGGAGCCGCGGCTCCCCTTCTTCTTGGAGTGAGCGTGCACATGGACAGAAGACGCCTCGCGCCGTGCCTCGTCGGCAACGGCACCGTCTCGTTCCCCAGGGACATGATCCGGGCGCTCGAGACGCTCGAGACGATCGACTTCGTGCAGGAGGTCGACGGGGAGGTCATGGCCGAAGGCCGCGCTACCCTGGTCAAGCTGATGGCCGACCCCGACTCGTCCACGATCCTGGTGAACGGCTGTCTGTTCCTGAACGTGACCAGCTTCCGGCACCTGACGTTCACCACGTCCGAGGACGACGAGTGCACGTTCGCCCTCGTCGGGGACGGCATGCGGCTCACGCTCACCCCGTTCGGCGAGCCCGAGCTCCGAACGATCGAGCCGCAGGCGATGCGGCTGCTCGAGGACACGGCGTTCGACGAGGATGCCTTCGTCGCTCTCGAGGAGGACGACGAGGACGAGTAGCGTATCCGCTATCCTGTGAGCACACCGCTCCCGGATTGGATTGCTGGTGCACTACCACTTGCCATCGGCGCTGCGAGTCTACCTCGGCCAGGTGAGCGTCGCGGTCCTCCTCCTGCCACTGGTCGGTGCCTTGTTGGCACTGCCCGGCGCGCTTCCGGCTCTCGCGCTGAGGCGCAGGATTGATGCCCCGGGTGCGGCGGTTCTGCCGCTCTCGCTATGGCTCTCGGTAGGCGTGGTTGGCGTGCTGTCGGGGATGGCGCACGTCCTTCATTGGAGCCTCACCATCGTCGCCGTGACGTACCTCGGCGCCGCCGCGATCGCGGCGGTCGCGCTCGTCGGGCGTCGCGACTGGCAGGGACTCCGACTCGAGCGCCAGGCCTTGATGCTGGCGGCGGGAGTCGGCCTGCTCTCGCTGTTGGAGGGAGCGTGGCTATCGGGCGACGCCCCTTACCACCTGGCCGCCGTTCGCTCGCTGCTCGCATTCAATCGTCCGGTGGTCACCGATCCCTACTATGGCATCGCGAACGCTCCCATCGACGCCGTCTCCGGCTCATGGCACACGATGCTGGCCCTGGCCTCACGGTTCGCTCACCTCGACATCCTGACCCTCTGGGCGCCGGTGACGACGCTCGCCGCGGTAGCACTCGCTCTCTCCTTCTGGACCCTCGCCCGGGAGATCTCCCGGTCCGAGACGGCGGCGTCGCTCGCGACGATCGGCATGTTGCTCGCCATGTTCGCCGCCGACTTCCGGGCGATGGCCTACCCTGGATACGCTTCCCGAGGGCTGCTCTTCCTCGCGCTCTACGCCATGGTGCGGGCGATCGCTGCCCCCGGGTGGGCGTCCGCAACTGCGGTCGCCGTGCTGGCTGCGGCAGCGCTGTCGGTGCACATGGCAACGGCCGAGGCATTCGCCATAGGCACAGCGCTGCTAATCGTCGCGACGCTCGCGGGAGTCGTGCTCGGCCGCTTGCGGGAGGACGGAAGCGGAGAGGCACTGCTCATGCTCTCCGGAGCTGTCGCAGCGGGCTCGGCAGCCGTCGCGCCACAGGTGCTGGGTAGGATCGCGCCGATAAGGAACCTGGATCTCGCCCCCGCCGGCTTCGAACTGTGGCGCCGCTACGCCGAGCCGCTGCCCGGCGTCTTGTTTCGGCGCCCGGAGTGGTTCTGGACCCACGATTTCGGCAGTCTGGGCGCGCTGGTCGCGGTCACGCTCGGCGTCGTCACACTCGGGGTCTTCGCCTTCATGCTCGGCGAGGCGTTCGCATCCCGCTCTCGCGCGGCGTGGGCGATCGTCGGTGTGGCACTGCTGCCGATCGCGCTGGAGACTCCCTTGCTCAGCCTCGCAGTCGCCGCTCGCTCGGAGTACATGCTCGTGCGCCTCGCGGACGTCGTCGATTCGGTCGCGTTCGTCTCCCTCGCATGGGCGGTGTCCAGGATGCGACGCGAAGAGCCATCCAGCCGAACCCCTGCCCACCCCTTCGCGTTCGGCGTTGCGGGTCTCGCACTCGCGTTCGCGGCCGCCATGCCTGCGACGGTCGGGGTCTTCGTGGAGACGCGAGCGTTCGGCAGGACCGTCGGGAATCCAACGATCGCCCAAATGTGGCAGGGGGACAAGCGGGCGTACTGGGGCGGCGGGACGCTCGAGCAACTGGCTTCCATCGTCGGGACGACGTATCCGAGGATAGGGACCGACTTCCCCACCGGCTACCACATGCTCGCATTCGCGCCGTTCAGCCTCGCTGCTGGCCACCCCATCCACAGCCCGTACTTCATCGAGACGACCGACGGTGACAGGCGCCGTCGGGCCATGGCGGACCTGGTCGCGCCCGGAACACCTCAGTCCGAGCGCCTCAGGCTGATCCGCGAGTACGGGATCGACCTGCTCGCGGTCTCCAACGCCACTCCGCGATACGGTGAGGTCATCGCAAGCCTGGAGGCGCAGCGGGATACCTTCGACGAAGTGCTGACGTCGAGACATCTGTGGGTCTTCAGGCCGAAGGTGCGCTGAAGGCCCCGAGCCCGGCGGCGGCCTACTTGAGCTCCATGCGCAGCCGGCGCACTCCCGCACGGTCTGCACGCTTCCCCTGCCGAAGCTCGTCACGCCGACGAGCGTCGCGCGCTTGTAGTCCTCTCCCGCTGGTATCCCCGCGGCCTCGGGTGCTAAGATCCGCACAGGTCGCCTGCCACATCCTGCCAAGTAGTACATCGAAGGCGACGTTCCTGCCGCTTCTTCGCGACGACGAAGGATGGACGGATGCGCGAACGTCTTCTCGCCGTGTTCCTGCTGATGCTCGCGGTGCCGCTGTCGCTCCTCGTGCTCACCTCCCCCGTGGCCGCCTACCAGGAGACGACCGGCACGGTGCTGGAGACACCCTCCGAGACGGCCTCGTTCGGACACGTCGGCTGCATCGACTGTCACGCGTACGACTACTACTCCTGCGGCACCTGCCACGCAGGCTACCCCGGTGACCTCGGCCAGGGCCCGCACGGCGACTACACCGCGACCGGGACGAGCGGCCCGGGGAAGAAGTGCGGGATCTGCCATACGATCCACGTCGCCGGGGGAGTGAAGCTGCTGCCCGGTCAGACGGTGAAGGACTCGTGCAACGCCTGCCATGACGGGACGGGCGGGCACGGTGTGTACGGGTCGCTGACGGCCCAGGGCGTCGCAATCAAGGCCGCGCACCACATAGACGACACGAGGACGATACCCGGCGGCAGCGCCTCGAGCGGCGGCTCCGTCGTCTCGACCTTCACGGGGCAAGGCTACTGCCTCTCCTGCGACGACTGCCACAGTCCGCACGAGAACGACGTGGTGGCACCGTTCATCGCAGAGCGGCAGCGGACGACGCTCAAGTGGCAGAAGACGGGCTCACGGCATCACGTGATCGCCTCGACGAAGCTGCTGAAGCGCAGGCCCACCGGAGCGAGCACCGAGGCCACGGCGTACGGCTCCGACTGGTGCCTGACGTGCCACGCGGGCCGCGCCTCAGGCGGCGCCGTCCACAACCACCCGGTCGACAGCCTCGTCGCCACCACCGCTCCTTTCAACTACAGCAGCGCGGCGATCCTGACCACCGACGCCCCGACACGGAGCACGACCGTCTCTCCGATGGGCGGATGGAACCGCCCTTCGAACGGCTGGACGGACCCGGTGAAGTACGCCGAGAACCGCGGGTACCTGATGCCGTACCCGCGCACGCCGGAACAGGCGGGACACGCGCCGATCTGCCAGCAGTGCCACGGCGACGCGCGGAACGTGGGATCGCTCTCTTCGACCGGACTCGCCGACGCGCTGCCGTTCCAGGTCACGCACGAGGACGGCAAGGTGGCGACGGACAACCCCCGGTTCCAGAACTTCCCTCACGAGGCCGCCAACGGGCGCTTCCTCGTAGAGAACGACGACGACCTCTGCCTGAACTGCCACCCGACGACCGGGCTGCCGTAGGTCCTCGGCGGCCTACTTGAGCTCCATGCGCAGCCGGCGCACGGCCTCCTGCAGCTGCAGGTCGGTGCTCTTGTCCGCCTGCTTGTTGGGGTCCATCGGGACGACCACGTCGGGCATAAGTCCCTTGCGGTCGATGGAGCGCCCCTTCGGCGTCAGGTAGTGCGCGATCGTCAGCTTGATCGCTCCGCCGTTGTCGAGCTCCCGCACGGTCTGCACGCTGCCCTTGCCGAAGCTCTTTACGCCGACGAGCGTCGCGCGCTTGTAGTCCTGAAGCGCCCCGGCGAGGATCTCGGACGCCGAAGCGGAGTCCTGGTCGATCAGCACGACGAGCGGCTTCGTGGTCGCGACGTTGCCCGTCGCGTTCTCGACGTCCTCGGGCTTGCCGCGCTGGTCGACCCGCACGATCGGCCCGTCCTTCACGAACAGCGACGCCACGCCGACGCCTTGCGCCAGCAGCCCGCCCGGGTTCTCCCGCAAGTCGAGCACGTACCCCTTCGCGCCCTTGCCGTCCAGCTCGTCGAGGGCCTTGCGCACGTCGTCGGAGGCCTGCGCGTTGAAGCTGTACAGCCGGATGTAGCCGACGTCCTTGCCGATCATCTCCTCTTGGATGTTCGGCGTGGAGATCTTCGCGCGAGTGATCGTGACGTCGAAGTCCTTCGCGCCCTTGCGCCGCATCGTGAGGGTCACCTTCGTGCCCTCCTTCCCGCGCACGCGCGAGACGACCTGCTCGCTCGTCCAGTTCGCCTGACGCCAGCCGTCTACCTTGTAGATCTCGTCGCCGGCCTTGAGCCCGGCCTTTGCGGCAGGCGTGTCGCTCGTGAGGATCGAGACGATCGTGGCCGTCCCCTCCTTCACCGAGAGCGTCACGCCGATCCCGCCGAACGTCCCCTCGGTGTCCTCCTGGAAGTACTTGTAGTGCTTGACGTCGAAGTACGAGGCGTACGGGTCGTCGAGGGACTCGAGCATCCCGGTGATCGCGTTCGCCGTCATCGAGTCGTCCGAGGAGGGCTTGAGCGCCTCGGCCTTGATGGTGTCGCGCACCTCGTCCAGGAGCTTGTCGGCGGGGTTCGGCTCGGGCGCGTCGGCCAGCGGGATCACCATGGACGGATGCTCGACGTACCGCCCGACCGCGACGCCCCCGGCGAACGCCGCGAGCACGAGGACCAGCGCGACCATCGCGCCGATGGTGATCTGGAGACCACGGTTCATTGGGAGTACCGCTTTCGTTGAGAGCGTATGGCGAGGCCGTCTACACGCGAAGGTAGCGGCGGAGCGAGATCGACGAGCCTACGAGGCCGATCAGGATGCCCGACGCCAGCAGGATCGCTGCCAGCTGCGCCATCGCGGCGGTCGACAGGCCGAGGTGCAGGAACTGCAGGAGCACCTCCACCTTCGGCATCACGAACAGCTGCAGCGCGACGAGGGTCAGGATCGCCAGCAGCGCGCCGATGATCGACTGCAGCATGCCCTCGAGCAGGAACGGCGTCCGGATGAACCAGTTGCTCGCTCCCACGAGCCGCATGATGCTGATCTCACGGCGGCGGGCGTAGATGGCGATCCTGATGGTGTTGCCGATGAGCACGACCGCGACCAGGCCGAGCATCGCAATCAGCACGACCTCGGCGATGCTGATCGCGCGCGTGAACGCGAACAGCCGGTCGATGATCTGCTGGCCGTAGCGCAGGTCCTTCTCGGGATCGTCGGGATGCCCGACGACCTTGGCGAAGTTCGCGTCGGCCTTGATCTGCCCGACCACCTGCTTGACCGTCTTCGGGTCCTTGAGCGAGATCTCGAGCGAGGCCGGCAGCGGGTTCGTGTCGAGCTGCCGGATGATCTCCGGCGAGTCCTTCATCTGCTGCTTGAACCGATTGAGCGCCTCTTCCTTGCTCACGTACGTGATCCCGCTGACCAGCGGGTTGTGCTGCTGGTCGAAGTCCGCCTGCAGCGCGCTCACGTCCGCGGACGCCGCCCCGTCCTTCAGGAAGACGGTGATGTTCACCTTAGATTCTACCGAGGACACGATCGTGTTCACGAGCATGCCGGACACCACGAACACGCCGACGAGCAGCAGCGACAGGTAGATCGTGATGACCGCGACTACGCTCATGACCCAGTTGCGGCGGAAGCTCGACAGAGCCTCCATCACGAAGTAGCCCGGGTTAATCGCCATATCCGTAGACTCCTCGGCTCTGATCGCGGATGATCCGCCCGTTCTCCAGCGCGATCACGCGCTTGCGCATCGAGTCGACCATCTCGCGGTCGTGCGTGGCCACCAGCACCGTGGTGCCGGTCTTGTTGATGCGGTTCAGCAGGCTCATGATCCCCAGCGACGTTGCGGGATCGAGGTTGCCTGTGGGCTCGTCGGCCAGCAGGAGGGGCGGCCTGTTGACGAACGCACGTGCGATGGACACGCGCTGCTGCTCGCCGCCGGACAGCTCGTCCGGGTAGCTGTGCATCTTCTCGTCGAGACCGACGAGCTTCAAGACCTCGGGCACCTGAGTGCGGATGACGTGCCTGCTGCGGCCGATGACCTCCAGCGCGAACGCGACGTTCTCGTACGCCGTCTTGTTGGGCAGCAGCTTGAAGTCCTGGAACACGCACCCGATGTTGCGGCGCAGGTAGGGGACCTTCCAGTTCCGCATGTGGATGACGTCCTGGCCCGCGACGACGATCTCGCCTGTGGTGGGCAGGAGCTCGCGCAGCAACATGCGGATGAAGGTGGACTTGCCGGAGCCGGAGTGCCCGACGAGGAAGACGAACTCCCCTGAGGCGATGTCGACGTCTATCTCGGCGAGCGCCGGCTTGTCCGGCACGTACGCCTTGCTGAC
>JAJZPX010000085.1 GCA_021811025.1 Actinomycetes bacterium | reverse complement strand
CGAAGAGGAAGGCGGCGGCATGGAGCTGCGCAGCGACCGCATGAAGCGAGGGGCGTCGAAGGCGCCGCATCGGAGCCTGCTGAAGGCCGACGGTCTCACGGACGAGGAGATCGGCCGCCCGCTCGTCGCCGTCGTCAACTCCAGTAACGAGGTCATCCCCGGCCACCTCGGCCTCGACGCGGTATCGGACGCAGTCAAGGCAGGCATCCGGATGGCCGGCGGCACGCCGCTCGAGGTCGCGACCATCGGCATATGCGACGGCATCGCGATGAACCACGAGGGGATGCGCTTCTCGCTCCCCAGCCGCGAGGTGATCGCCGACTCGGTCGAGTGCGTGGTGGGCGCCCACCAGTTCGACGCGATGGTCCTCATCCCGAACTGCGACAAGATCATCCCCGGCATGCTGATGGCCGCCGCCCGGCTCGATCTCCCCACGATCGCCGTGTCCGGCGGCCCGATGCTCTCCGGCTCGTTCCGGGGGGAGGCGTGCGACCTCGACACCGTCTTCACGGCGGTCGGCAAGCTCCAGGCGGGCGAGATAACAGCCGCGGACCTCGCGGAGCTCGAGGAGAGCGCCTGCCCGACGTGTGGCAGCTGCGCCGGGCTCTTCACCGCCAACTCGATGAACTGCCTCACCGAGGCGATCGGCATCTCGCTCCCGGGCAACGGCACGATCCCGGCGGTCTACTCCGAGCGCATCCGCCTCGCCAAGCACGCGGGGATGCAGGTCATGGCGCTGCTCGAGAAGGGGATCACGGCGAGGCGGGTCATGTCGCCGGACGCGATCCGCAACGCGATGACCCTCGACATGGCTTTCGGCGGCAGCAGCAACACCGTGCTGCACCTCACCGCGATCGCCCACGAGACCGGCAACGACATCACTCTCGACGACTGGGCGGCCGTCTCGGCCGGCACTCCCAACCTCGTACGGATCTCGCCCGCGAGCGCCTATCGCATGCAGGACCTGTACGCGGCGGGCGGCGTCCCGGCCATCCTGAAGGAGCTCGGGCGCGCGGACCTCATCGTCGAGGACGCGCTCACCGTCACCGGGCACGGCATCGGCGAGACGATGCTGGCGGCCGTCAACACCGACGTCGAGGTGATCCGCCCGATCGAGGACGCGTACTACCCCGAGGGCGGGCTCCGCGTCCTGCGCGGCGACCTCGCCCCCGGCGGCGCTGTGGTGAAGCAGTCGGCGGTGCAGAAGGAGATGCGCAAGCACACCGGCCCGGCGCGCGTCTTCGACTCCGAGGAGGCTGCGACGGACGCTATCCTCGGCGGGCGCATCGCCCGGGGCGACGTGATCGTGATCCGCTACGAGGGCCCGAAGGGCGGCCCGGGCATGCGCGAGATGCTCACGCCCACCTCCGCGATCAGCGGCATGGGCCTCTCCAGCAGCTGCGCGCTCATCACCGACGGGCGCTTCTCGGGCGCGACGAAGGGGCCGGCCGTGGGCCACGTCAGCCCCGAGGCCGCGGAAGGCGGCCCGATCGCGCTAGTCCGCGAGGGCGACGCCGTCACCGTCGACATCGACGCGGGCGTGCTCTCGCTCGGCGTCGCGGCAGAGGAGCTCGCCGCGAGGCGCGCGGCGTGGCAGCCGCCCAAGCCGCGCGTCACGTCCGGCTACCTCGCGCGCTACTCGAAGCTCGTCAGCAGCGCGGACCGGGGTGCCGTGCTCTCGTAGGGACGAAGGGCCACGACGGAAAGGAGCGAGGAGGTGTCGGCGATGAGGATCACCGGAGCGGAGGCACTCGTACGAGCACTGGAGGCCGAGGGCGTCGAGACCGTCTTCGGCTACCCCGGCGCGGTGCTGCTGCCGATCTACGACGCGCTCTACGACTCGAAGCAGATCCGGCACGTGCTGGTGCGTCACGAGCAGGGCGCGGCGCACGCGGCGGACGGGTTCGCGCGCGTGAGCGGCAAGACGGGCGTGGTGATCGCGACGAGCGGGCCGGGTGCGGCCAACACCGTCACCGGCATCGCCAACGCGTACATGGATTCCATCCCGATCGTCGTGTTCACCGGCCAGGTCGCGATGAACGTGGTGGGGACGGACGCGTTCCAGGAGTGCGACATCACCGGCATGACGATCCCGATCACCAAGCACAACTACCTCGTCAAGGACGCCGCCGACCTCCCTGAGGTGATCAAGGAGGCGTTCCACATCGCCTCGACCGGACGGCCGGGACCGGTGCTCGTCGACGTGCCGGTGACGACGGCGAAGGGCGAGGTCGACTTCCGCTACCCGGACTCGGTGAGCCTGCGCGGCTACAAGCCCACGTACAGGGGGCACGCGAAGCAGGTGAAGCAGGCGGCGCAGCTCATCGCCAAGGCGCGCAAGCCGCTGCTCTACATCGGCGGCGGGGTGACCTCGTCCGGGGCGGCGAAGGAGGTCAAGGAGCTCGCCGAGCTCATGCAGCTTCCCGTGACGGCCACCCTGATGGGCAAGGGCGCCTTCCCCGAGGACCACCACCTGTTCGTCGGGATGCCGGGGATGCACGGCGCGAAGTACACGAACTACGCGATCACCGAGACCGACCTGCTCGTCGCCGTCGGGGTGAGGTTCGACGACCGCGTGACCGGCAAGCTCGCGAGCTTCGCGTCCAAGGCGAAGGTCGTGCACGTCGACATAGACCCGGCCGAGATCGGCAAGAACAAGCCCGTGGACGTGCCCATCGTGGGCGACGCGCGCAACGTCTTGGCGGCGATCCTGGCGGAGCTGCGCAAGAGCGGCGCGGAGCCGCGTACCGAGGCGTGGTGGAAGGTCATCGACGACTGGCGCCGGCGCTACCCGTTGCACTACGAGCACGGGGACGGGTCGGTGCTGATGCCGCAGCACGTGATCGAGCGCGTCGACGCTCTCACCGCCGGGCGCGATCGCGTCGTGGTCACCGACGTCGGACAGCACCAGATGTGGGCGGCGCAGTACGTGAAGGTGCGCACGCCTCGCACGTGGGTGTCCTCCGGCGGCCTCGGCACGATGGGCTTCAGTCTTCCGGCCGCCATCGGCGCGAAGGCCGGTCGGCCGGACGCTCTCGTGGTCGACGTGGTCGGCGACGGCTCGCTGCAGATGACGCTGCAGGAGATGGCGACGGCGGCCTCGCACGGTATCGCCGTGAAGCTCGTCCTGTTCAACAACGGGTTCCTCGGCATGGTGAGGCAGTGGCAGGACCTGTTCTACGGGAAGCGCTACTCCGGGACGGTGCTGCCGCAGGACACGCCCGACTACGTGGCGCTCGCGAAGGCATTCGGCTGGCACGCCGAGCGAGTGGACGCGCCGGACGCGCTCGACGGGGCGCTCGGCCGGGCGTTCGACGCGGACGGCTCGGCGCTGGTGGAATGCCGGGTCGCTCGCGAGGAGCTGGTCTATCCGATGGTGAACCCGGGCGGCTCGATCGACGAGATGCTGGGCGGGATACCGGGCGGACCGGTGTCCGAGATGCTGGACGACGAGACTCTGAAGGAGGTGTGGGAGTGAGGGTCAACGGCGCACAGGCGCTGGTGAAGGCTCTGGAGGCCGAGGGTGTCGATGTCATGTTCGGTTACCCCGGCGGAGTGGCGCTGCCCATCTACGACGCCATCTGGGACAGCGGGCAGCTGCGGCACGTCCTCGTGCGCCACGAGCAGGGCGCGGCCCATGCGGCGGACGGCTACGCACGCGCGACCGGCAAGACCGGCGTCTGCCTCGTGACGAGCGGCCCGGGCGCCACGAACACGGTGACGGGCATCGCGAACGCGTACATGGACTCGATCCCGATGGTCGTGCTGACGGCGCAGGTCGCGACGTCCGTGCTGGGCACGGACGCGTTCCAGGAGGTCGACATCTCCGGCATCACGTTGCCGATCACGAAGCACAACTTCCTCGTCAAGAACGCCGCCGACCTTCCCGAGGTCATCAAGCAGGCGTTCCACATCGCTTCCACGGGCAGGCCGGGACCGGTCCTGGTCGACATCCCCGTCGACGTGAGCAAGGGCGAGATCGCGAGCTTCAGGTATCCGGAGACGGTCGGCATCCCCGGCTACAAGCCGACCACGCGAGGGCACGCGAAGCAGGTGAAGCAGGCCGCGGAGCTCATCGCCAAGGCGCGCAAGCCGATGCTGTACGCGGGCGGCGGCGTCATCGCCTCCGGGGCGGCGAAGGAGCTGAAGGAGCTTGCGGAGCTCATGCAGCTGCCGGTCACCACAACGCTGATGGGAAAGGGCGGCTTCCCGGAGGACCACTACCTCTACGTCGGGATGCCCGGCATGCACGGCCCGAAGTACACCAACTACGCGATGACCGAGACCGATCTGCTGATCGCTGTTGGCGTGCGCTTCGACGACCGCGTCACGGGCAAGCTGCAGACCTTCGCGAGCAAGTCGAAGATCATCCACGTCGACATCGATCCGGCCGAGATCGGCAAGAACAAGCCGGTCGACGTGCCGATCGTGGGCGACGCGCGCAACGTGCTAGCGGCGATCACGGCGGAGCTGCGCAAGATGGCGGCCGAGCCGCGCACGGAGAAGTGGATGCGCGTCATCGACGAATGGCGCAGGCGCTTCCCGCTGCACTACCACCGCGAGGGCGCGGCGCTGCTGCCGCAGCACGTCGTCGAGCGCATCGACGCGCTGACGGCCGGGCGCGACGTCGTGGTGGCGACCGAGGTCGGGCAGAACCAGATGTGGGCGTGCCAGTACCACAAGGTGCTCGGGCCGCGGACCTGGCTGTCGTCGGGAGGCCTCGGAACGATGGGCTACGGCCTCCCGGCGGCCATCGGCGCGCAGGCCGGCCGGCCGGGCTCGCTCGTGATCGACATCGCCGGGGACGGCTCGATCCAGATGAAGAGCCAGGAGCTGGCTACCGCGCGCATCTACGACCTGCCGGTGAAGGTGGTCATCCTCAACAACGGGTTCCTCGGCATGGTCCGGCAGTGGCAGGAGCTCTTCTACGACAGGCACTACAGCCAGTCGGTGCTCTCGCAGCAGGTGCCGGACTTCGTGAAGCTCGCCGAGGCGTACGACTGGCTGGGGCTGCGGGTGACGCAGCCGGGCGAGGTGGACGAGGCGCTCGTCCGCGCCTTCGAGCACGACGGCCCGGCGCTGGTCGACTGCCGCGTCGAGCCCGAGGAGAACGTCTACCCGATGGTGGCGCCGGGCGGGTCCGTCGACGAGATGCTGGGCGGGATCCCCGGCGGACCGATATCCGACATGCTCGACGAGGAGCTCCTGACGGAGGTGTGGGAGTGATGCAGCATACGTTGTCGGTTCTCGTGGAGAACAAGCCGGGCGTGCTCACGCGCGTGACGTCGCTGTTCGCGCGGCGCGGCTTCAACATCGACTCGCTGGCGGTGGGCCCGACGGAGGACCCGACGCTCTCGCGCATCACGATCGTCGTGAACGCCGAGAACACCCCGCTCGAGCAGGTCACAAAGCAGCTGCACAAGCTGATCAACGTCATCAAGGTCCAGGACCTCGATCCGGGCGAGATGGTCGACCGCGAGCTCGTGCTGTTCAAGGTGAACGCTCCCCCTGAGCGCAGGCACGAGATCATCGAGGTAGCGAACGTCTTCCGCGGCAAGATCGTCGACGTCGGCAAGAACAGCCTGACGATCGAGGCGACCGGCGCGGGCGACAAGCTCGCGGCGATGGAGGACCTGTTCCGCGCGTACGGCATCAAGGAGATCGCCCGCACAGGCAAGATCGCGCTCTCGCGCGGCTTGCGGGAGCAGTAGGGAAGTCGGGACTCGAGGAGGAGACGGATCGTGGCGAACGTGTACTACGAGAAGGACGCGGACCTCGGCATCATCCAGGGGATGAAGGTGGCCGTCATCGGCTACGGCAGCCAGGGGCACGCGCACGCGCTCAACCTGCACGACTCGGGCGCGGACGTCCGGGTGGGATTGCGGCCGGGCTCCGCGAGCTGGGAGAAGGTCAAGTCCGACGGGCTGAAGGTCATGACGGTGCGGGAGGCGGCGCAGGAGGCCGACCTCGTGATGATGCTCGCGCCCGACGAGCTCCAGGGCCACATCTACTACAGCGAGATCCATGAGAGCATGACGGCGGGCAAGGTGCTCGCCTTCGCGCACGGCTTCAACATCCACTTCAACCAGATCGAACCGCCGGCGGACGTCGACGTCATCATGATCGCGCCGAAGGGCCCCGGGCACATGGTGCGCCGCGTGTTCACCGAGGGCTCCGGCGTGCCCGACCTCATCGCCGTGCACCGCGACGCGTCAGGGCGCGCGAAGGACATCGCGCTCTCGTACGCTGCCGGCATCGGCGGTGCTCGCGCGGCAGTCATCGAGACCACCTTCAAGGAGGAGACCGAGACCGACCTCTTCGGCGAGCAGGCCGTGCTGTGCGGCGGCGTGTCGCACCTCGTGCAGGCGGGCTACGAGACGCTCGTGGCGGCGGGCTACCAGCCCGAGATCGCGTACTTCGAGTGCTTCCACGAGCTGAAGCTCATCGTCGACCTCATGTACGAGGGCGGGCTCGCGAAGATGCGCTACTCGATCTCCAACACCGCCGAGTACGGCGACTACGTTTCCGGGCCGCGGGTGATCACCGACGAGACGAAGGCGGAGATGCGCGCGATCCTCGCGGACATCCAGGACGGCGGCTTCGCCAAGGAGTGGATGCTCGAGAACCGCGTGAACGCGCCGCACTTCAAGGCGATGCGCCGCATGGAGGCCGCCCACCCGATCGAGGACGTCGGGGCGCGGCTGCGCAAGATGTTCAGCTGGATCCAGCAGGAGGGCTAGGCCGGGCACCACGGACGCCGGCATGCCGGTGACGACGACCGAGGGAGTAATCAGCGGATGCAGAAGAAGTACCTGATGACGCCGGGTCCCACCCCGGTCCCGGCCGAGGTCCTGCTCGCGCAGGCGCGGCCGATGATCCACCACCGCACCCCGGACTTCTCGCGCGTGCTCATGGGGGCGGTTGACGGCCTCAAGTACGTGTTCGAGACGAAGAACGACGTGCTGCTGCTCGCGTGCTCGGGAACGGGCGCGATGGAGTCCGCGTTCGCGAACTGCTTCTGTGCGGGCGACACCGTGATCGTCGCGCGCAACGGCAAGTTCGGCGACCGGATGGTGGGCATCGCGAAGGCGTACGGCCTCGACGTGGTGGATCTCCGGTACGCGTGGACGGAGGTCGTGAGGCCGGCGGACGTCGAGCAGGCGCTGAAGGAGCATCCGGGGACGCGAGGCGTCATCGTGGTGCAGTCGGAGACCTCGTCCGGGGTGCTGAACGACGTTGAGGCGATCGGCGCGATCGTCGCGAAGCACGAGGAGTGCGTCTTCATCGTCGACTCGATCACGGGCATCGGCGCGGTGCCGTGCAAGACGGACGAGTGGCACCTCGACGTCGTGATGACCGGGTCGCAGAAGGGGCTGATGCTCCCGCCCGGCCTGGCCGCGGTCTCCGTGTCGGAGAAGGCGTGGCGCGCGTACAAGCGCTCCACGCTGCCGAAGTTCTACTTCGACTGGGAGAAGTACCGCAAGAACCTCGAGAAGGAGACGACGCCGTTCACGCCGCCGGTCTCGCTCGTCATCGGCCTCGGCGAGGCGCTGAGGATGATGCGCGAGGAAGGGATCGAGAACGTGATCGCGCGGCACGCGGCGCTCGCTGAGGCTACGCGGCGCGGCTGCGAGGCGCTGGGCCTCGCGCTGTTCGCGCCGCCCGAGGGTCGCGGGTCGGCGGTGACCCCCGTGTGGGTGCCGGAGGGCGTCGACGGCAAGAAGCTCGTGAAGATCATGAAGGACCGGTACGGGGTCACGATCGCGGGCGGCCAGGACGAGTACGCCGGCAGGATCTTCCGCATCGGGCACCTCGGGTACTTCGGGGAGTTCGACATCATCACCACGCTCGCCGCGCTCGAGATGGCTCTCGCCGAGCTGGGCTACGCCTTCGAGCGCGGTGCCGGGATCAAT